>NZ_BAABRO010000013.1 GCF_039545035.1 Novipirellula caenicola | reverse complement strand
AGTTCCCATTGATCGTCGGTTAAGCAATGCCGCCCCACCATGATTACCTCCTCCCTTTCGTTCGAACTAACTTACCTCTCATTCGTACGAAATAACGGGCAACATGGTTTTCAGACAGAGCCTAGTACGATCCGGTGCAGGTATTGCATTGTTGCCACTGAGTATCATTCAGCATGAAATTAAAAGCGGAGCTTTGAAAAGAGTCTTGCATCAATGGTCAGGCCAGCCTCGCGAGATTTTCCTGATCTGGCCATATCAGCGAACGTTGTCAGTTCGAGCCAAATGCTTTCAAGAAGAGCTCCTGGCGTTTCTTGATGAGCAGACTTGGTTTGTCCCCGAGAACTAAGATGGCCGTTGGTCGAGAGTTTGGGTTTTGTGACACAATTTGGTTTCATTTCGAGTTGACCAATTTCGCAAGCGGAACAAGCACTGGTTCGTTGTCGTCTGAGTATCGAGGGCGATCAACGCGAGCTCAATCGTAAAGGACCAAGATGCAAGAAAAGCGTTCCGCCTTTTGTTTGGCCCCCCTTTAGTTTGGCCAAGTCAAGTACAGGCCTTCAAACTAGCCAAAAGTGTTCGAGGTTGAACCGAAGTCGCAATACCAGTCTCCGTCGTGATGCCCGTTGCTGCGATGCAAGGCAATTTGTGTCGCTAGATCAATTGAGCGCTCAACCAAGCCAGAACAGAGACCATGGACATTGATCCGCGTAAGACAGCAGTTCAAATTGACTGCACCCAAAGGCGATTCGGTTTCCGGACGGCACCAGAGAATTTGACCATAAGGAAAGGGAGGAAACGGAGATCCCTGCACGGCTTGATTCATTCAACGCTCAGGCTTGGTGAGATCCAAGCATCAACAACGAAGCCGGAACAAAAACTCTGTTATCTCTGTTCTCTCCTGTTCAAACGACCGCGCAATCTTGAGCACCCTGTACAGGACCCTCGCCGACAAAGACCAGGGGAATTTGAACAGGAGGAAAGGGAGGAAACGGAGACCCATGCACGGCTTGATGCATTCAAAGCTCAGGCTTGGTGAGATTCAAGCTTCAACAACGAAGCCGGAACAAAAACTCTGTTATCTCTGTTCTCTCCTGTTCAAACGACCGCGCAATCTCGACCACCTCGTCCACGAACGCGCGTCGACGAAGACCGGGGGGAATTTGAACAGGAGGAAAGGGAGGAAACGGAGATCCCATGCACGGCTTGATGCATTCAACGCTCAGGCTTGGTGAGATTCAAGCTTCAACAACGAAGCCGGAACAAAAACTCTGTTATCTCTGTTCTCTCCTGTTCAAACGACCGCGCAATCTCAAGCACCCCGTCCACGAACCCGCGCCGACGAAGACCAAGGGAATTTGAACAGGAGGAAAGGGAGGAAACGGAGACCCATGCACGGCTTGATGCATTCAAAGCTCAGGCTTGGTCGATCCAAACTTCAATAACAATGCCGGAACAAAAACTCTGGTACCTCTGCTATCTCCTGTTCAAACGACCACGCAATCTCGAGCACCCCGCCACGAACCCGCGCCGACAAAGACCGCACGGAAATTTGAACACGAGTGAAGGGAAGACCTGCGTGGGACTTGATAACTTGGCCTCAGGCTTGGTTGGCTCCCGGCAGCATTAGCCTCGAGATGCCATCGGTAAGTTTGAGGACGTTAAAGTTGATGATCAGCCCGATCGGAATGTCTAGTAATTTCATGTAGCTCAGAAGCTGTGCTTTATGGATGGGCTGGACCGATTCAGATGCTTTCACCTCGACAAATAGGCATCGTTCAATGAGTATGTCAAACCGGAGCGGGTACTCACGCTGAAATCCCTTCCATTGAACGATCACTTGTTGTTGATTGTCTGCTTTGTGTCCGCGGATTTCAAGTTCTTTGGTTAGACACCATTCATAGATCGATTCGAGTAATCCGGGGCCCTTGTCCTTGTGCACTTCAATCGCAGCGCCAATCACATCGTGAGTGAGTCCGGAGGCCTTTTCAAATAGTGAGTGCATTTTTGCGCTCCAAACAGATAAAACGAAGTGTGAATCGAAATTCAGTTATCTACGCTTCTTTCTGATAAAGCAAGTTTCTGAACCTGAGTGGCCCCTTGCAGCAACCCGCGGAGGATTTTGAACAGGCGGAAACGGACGAAACGGAGAGCCCATGCACGGCGTGATGTATTCAAAGCTCAGGCTTAGTGGATCTAAGCTTCAGAAACATAGCTGGAATCGAAACTCTGTTACCTCCTGTTCAAACGACCGCGCAATCTTGAACACCCCGCACAGGACCCCTCGCCTAGAAGACCGAGCGGGAATTTGAACAGGAGTGAAGTAGGCCGGGGCTAGTGGGCGGTGCTGGGGGATTTTGTTGTTCATCCCGCTTTGGGGACGTGTAGCCACGTTAACGACGGGTGAGGCAAAAGGACGTGTAGCCACGTCCACTACGGGGAAGAGGATTCGAGGTGCTTGCTGGGATTGCGTACAATAATCGCAAAGGTCAATTTGTATCCGCCTGCGCTGAATCGCTGGTGACGTTGGTCGATCGTTAAGTATGAAAATCGCTGCATCGGTAGTTAACGCACGCCGTCGCTTGACCCTAGCTCGATGTGCATCGAGTAAAATTCAGTCACATGAATTCGGGTGCGATTGATGATGGAGATCGAGCGTTGGTAAAAAATATCGTGGTTTGCTGCGACGGAACGGGGAACCAATTCGACAGCGATCAAACCAATGTGCTCCGGCTGCACTACTCGCTTGTCATTGATGCGCAGCGGCAGGTCGCCTTCTATCAGCCTGGGGTTGGTACTTTCAGTCCAAGTATGGCGTTGACCCGTCCCGGCCGAGCATTCAGCAAAGTGATGGGACTCGCATTCGGAGCCGGCTATCGTAAGACGATCGAAGACGCTTACTGGTATATCGCACAGCACTATCAGCCTGGGGACCGAATCTGTTTGTTCGGATTTAGTCGCGGCGCCTACGCGGCTCGTGTTGTGGCCGCACTGTTGCACAGCGTGGGAATCCTGCAGCCGGGAAACCGGCAACTCGTACAATACGCGATGGCAGAGATCGAGTTGCGGAGAGGACGCCGTTTGGACTTTGCCCATCTTGGCCGCTTCCGAAAACAATTTTCACAGCGATTCGAGGAAAAACCGTTCCTATTCTTAGGACTCTGGGACACAGTGTCTTCCGTGTCGTGGGCATACGATTATTTGTCGTACGCGTTTACCGCCAGCAATCCGAGCGTTGATGTCATCAGACATGCAGTTTCGATCGACGAGCATCGAGCATTCTTCACGCAAAATCTATTCAAACGTCGGAAGCATCAAGACTTTAAAGAAGTTTGGTTTGCGGGGGTGCATAGCGATGTCGGTGGCGGGTACCCCAAAGACGAAAGTGGTTTGGCGAAGACGGCCTTGGAATGGATGCTGGTGCAAGCACGTGATGTTGGCGGCGTCTTGCTCGACGATTCACGAGTGGAACGTGTGCTCGCCGAAGGCAGTAGCCCTGATCACGCGGGGCCGATTCATCGTTCGCTAACTTGGAAATGGTGGTGTGCAGAATTCTTTCCGAAGCAGACCTACCCGTCGCCTATTCCGCTTCCCCACCTGTTTCGGCGGAGGAAACCAACAAGCCGATCGGCCAGAGAATCCGATTCAGGGACGTGTCGGATCCATCAGTCAGCAGTGCGGCGATACAATGACACGCTCTTGCAATACAAGCCTTCCAATTGGCCAGATGAGTTCGAGATCGAACCCGAGTCCCGATACGCATTGAAGTCGTGATCAATATGCCTAAACAGACAAGACGTGTCGTCCGAATCGTTCCTCGCCAACCCGGCCGTCTCGAACGGCATTTGAATTTACTTCCCGAGTTTCGCTTTTGCGATCAGCTTCTCGAGTTCTAAGACGTGGTTGTACGGTGCGCGTTTACGGCGATATTTATTCGAAACAATTTCGTAGAGTGTTTCGAGATCCTCGAGCGAAATGACCGGATGTAAGGTCCACTCCGTCTCCGATTTTAAACGGGACCGAAGCTTCCATTGCCCCCCGTGTTGCGTTGCGGTGACCATGCGAGTCTCGCCCTCGTCGGTGGTCTCACGCCATTCGTGTTTCTTCATAATCGATTTAGCCGGAAGGTCTGCGTAGTGTAGTAGGGCCGGTTCTTACCGGCCGCCGCCAAGCACGGCTGGCGGAACCGGATATCCACCGGTTGCATTTCATTTGAAACCAACTGGACCGGTGGTCTGGTCATCGCGGCTGGTGGGAGCCGATTCTGATGGGCTGCGGTTGGGGATGTTGTTGGTGTCTTCGCTTCGGGGACGTGTAGCCACGTCCGCTACGAGTGTGGTGAAAGGACGTGTAGCTACGTCCACTACGAGTGTGGTGAAAGGACGTGTAGCCACGTCCACTACGAGTGTGGTGAAAGGACGTGTAGCCACGTCCGCTACGAGTGTGGTGAAAGGACGTGTAGCCACGTCCACTACGGGGAAGGGGGACCGTCGTGGATGCGATGTTTGCGAACGACAATTATAACGGCTAGTGCGTATCGGCTAGCGCTGCATCACTGCGGGTGCGGTAGAGGAATGCGTCGGAGGTGAGCAGCGAAACAAGCAGCTCGTTCATGCTGCCTCCGCTCTGCTTGTACGCGCGGTGAGCCGCTTGCAGAACGGGGGCGTCGTTGAGCGTTTCGTTGCGGCCCATCCAGAAGCGGAATGCGTGACGAACGAAGACCTGCTCGGCTCGCTCGCTCTCAGCGATTCGCTCGATCAACTCGATCGCATTGCCGACTTCGCCATCCAAACTCGGATCGCCCGAATCGATGATCTCGCCTGTTGTATCCACCGGTTCTTCGAGTTCCAGCTCGCGATACAGCCCCGCGTGATTGTACATCTCAAACGGCAATCCCAACGGATCCATTTTTTTGTGACATGTCCAACAGTAGTCTTCGCGGGTGACCCGCATCCGCTCACGTAACGTGCTCTTGGGCTCATCCGGCAGCATCGCGTCCACGGTGATTGGGACATCGGGAATGCCGCCGCCGAGCAGTCGCTCTTGGATCCAGCGGCCGCGGCGGATGGCGTGATTGTCCATTGCATCAGAGTGCGAAACAAGCCAAGCGGGATGCGTCAGGATGCCTAGCCGCTCGCCTTCGGGGGCGGTGGCCAGCGTGCGTTCCGGTTCCATCGATCCTCTGCCAAAACTACGTCGACCGACGCGAGCATAGATCGTTGGCCCCGAAAGGTCCGCTTGCTCAACGCCGTGATGGACGTACGTTCGTCGGGTCGGTTTCTTTGCCGGTGGTTTTTTGCCGGGGTTGGCTTGTTTCCAGGCTTCGAGTTCCGCCGCGGCTTGTTTTGCTACCTCCGCCGCAGCTTTTCGCTCCGCAGCAATCGACGCGGCTCGCTCTTCCTTGCTGCGCTGTCGGCCAAAGTAGATGTTGTCGCGTTCGGAAGCGACAACCTTGTCGGTGGTCAGCAATTGCTTCAGCACATCTTTGTCTTCCTGCAGAATCATTTCGATCAAACGATCGGTGCTGGCCGTTGCATCAAACATGGCGCGGTAATGGTTCACGCCTCGGCTGTCCGCACCGGTATCGGCAAGCGCTTTTGTATCTTTGCAAATGTACCCACCTTGGTCGTAATCAAAGTAGTCGCGAAAGAATTGCAGGATCCTTGGTTTACGGATGCTGTCGTCTGCCAGCATCCGCCGCACTTCACGCTCGACGTCGGCTCGGGTACGCATGCGTCCACCGACAATCGCGTCACGCAGTGCTTCATCGGGTTGGATGTACCGCAGCGCGTGATTGACGGCCAATCCCAATTCCCAGTCTTGCAGCATAACGCGGCCATACGCGTCCGGTTTGCCATACGCAGCCAACTCGGGCCGAAATAGCGCATCGCGATCAAGGAAGATGGACGACAGCCCCAGTACGGCGCCGTCTTTCTTGCCAAGCTTATCGATCGATTGATTGACGATTTGCACGTAAGCGTCGGACTCGGTTTTGCTCGGCGGGCGGAACGTCAATGCCTCGAATAGGAAGTCGACCGCCGCACGTACTCGCTCGTCCGTCACACCTTCTTCGTTCATCAGGTCATAGACCGGCGTCAGCGGGCGAACGACCTTGGTGCTATAGACAAGGCTTGTTGGCAAACCACGCAGATCGCCCTTCATTTTGTCGGCGATCGATTTAGGGTCGTCGGTGATCTGGTAAGGATGGGCAATGCTTAGTGGGCCGTCCATCATGTAGCGAATGATGTCGCCAGCCATCCCCATGATCTGTGTCGCTTCGGCACTGTTGACGGTGTAGAAGTCGGGGTAGTTTTCCAGCCCATGATCGCGCGCCGACGACAGAACAGCGGGGACACTCTTGACCGCCGTGGCATAGGCAACCGTCCCGCCTTGCCAAAAGATGATACGATCGGTTCCAAAGTAAAGCTTCAGTTCGCCGCCGTGGTTGGTCGGAACGGCGTCGCCGCGTGTCCGCAGACCCGGTTTTTTAGGATCGAATTCGGGCTCGGTATTGATCAGTTCATTCAGCCGAGTGATGTGTTCCTCGGGGGTCACTCGCCAGATACGGGCGGGCGAGGAGGTCGGTCGCAGTTCGATTCCATCAGGCAGTTGTCCGAATAGCAGTTCGTGATCGACGAAGTTGCCTTTGTTGGGATCGCGGTGAGCATGAAAACCACCCTTGTCTCGCAAAACCCGCGAGAGTTCGTTGACGACCCAGTCCGAGAACTGCAGTCGCTCGATCACCTCGGGCTGCGTCATGTCCGGCGGCGGCATCTCGTTCAAGGCGACCTGGGCCCAAACGCTCGTCCAAGTGCTGGCGTTGATCTCATCCACCTCGCCCAAATCCTCGAGCGATAACCCGCCTTCGGGATCGTATTCGCCGTGGCAGTCGACGCAGTGGTTGACGAGAAACGACTTGGCAAAGCTGTCAAAGTCTTTGTTGATCGGCTGGCCAGGCGTGTAGGTTTCCGCGTGGACTGCGGGGGCCAGGCTGAACAGCAATAGGATCAAGGTGAGACAAAGTCGGATCGACTTCCCGTTTGTCCTTTCTGCCATGACAGGCTGGAAGCCTATCCCACATTTTTGGCAAATCGAAAATCGGAGCATCATCATGCCAGCACTTCCTTCAGCGGACCGTTGCTGTCGTCAAACTTCTTGGCCATCTTGTCGTCCATGTTAAAGCGATCGACGTTCTGACCCGCGGCTCGCAGCAGCGACGTGTAGAGTGCGTTGATCGGACGTTTGCCATCCAGCTGTGTAAAGCAACCCGATTTGAACGCGCCGTCCAGGTTACCCAACAGCATGACAGGCCAATTGGCACCGTTGGTGTGCTGTTTATCCGCATTATTGCTGGTGTAAACAATCAGCGTGTTGTCCATCATCGTGCCGCTGCCTTCGGGCACGCTTTCTAATTTCTCCATGATCCGTACCAGCATGCGGCTGTTGTACTGGCGAATCTTGATCCAAATTGGATTGTCGGGCTGTTCCATGTGCCCCAGGTTGTGTCCCTGTTGATCGATGCCTAATCCCTTCCATGCACCAAAGATCTCGCCGCGACCCGAACCGATCGTCAGCGTATTGGTGATGCCTGAGGTCAGCGCCGAGATGCCCAGGTCCAGCAAGCGGTCGTGCCAATCGGTTTCGAACTCCGGCGCCGCATATCGCTCGTCAACCTTCGGAGCAAATTTTCGCAAGTGGTCCGCAACCGTGTCCAAACGATCTCGCAATCCGTTGACATCCCTGAATCCCTGGACGTATTGGCCGTAACGTCGGCCATCCTCCGCAGGAAGCGATTGTCCCTTGGCGGCGGCCAGCATTTCGACTTGGCTCAGCACACTGGACCGAGCTTCGTGTTGCAGCCGGATGTCGCCCGAGGAGATTCCACCGTACAGCATTTGGTAGAGGTGATTCGGATTCGAATGCATAAAGATTGGCGAACCGGCGCCGCTGGCCGACAGCGTTGCAATCGTCGGCTTGGATTTCATGTTCTCGATCGAGTCCATGCCGATACACAAGTGAGGCAGAAGCGTTTGTGGCAACGCCTTGCTCAATTCGTAATCGATCGTCGATGCACTTGGCGGTACCCCGTCGCTGCCACGATAGCCGCCGAGCGCGCCAAAGAAAGCACTATGCGAGGGACTGGTGTGCAGACCGTGCAGACCGTTGATGATGTGCAGCCGTTCTTTGTAGGGTTCCAGTGCGCTGATGGGCTCGGGAAGCTTGGCGTTCGCCAGCGATCCGCTGTGTTTCATCCCAGCGGGAATACAGGTCTTCGGATCGAAGCCCTGGTTCTGCATAAAGAAGACGATGCGTTTCGGCGTCGTGGTTGTGGTGGACGATGCCAAAAGACGTTCCGGCGTCAGTGAGACGCCAAATGCGGCCCCCGTGCTGGCGGCCAATCCTTGGAGCATTTTTCGACGGCTGAGCATGATGGATCTTTCCACGTGATAAAGGAACGATGGTTTTCCGGGGGGCGTCAATCGAGGATCGTGAAATCCGTCCCAACGTTGCTTCGCAAATCGATGCAGCCTGCGACAAGACAGATTTGCAATGCAAAGAAGCAGCGAAGATGCAGCTAGAGAAAATCGAGATCGGCAATTCCGGAAGCGGGAAGGTGGTCGTTGGAGGGAAATGGGGGGCGACCGCCGCGTCATGCAGCGATTTGTATTTTAACCTGCACCGCGATCATCGCAACGTTTGCGAAATGGCAATCGTTGTCGAAGCAAGCGTCAATGATGCGTTGTGGGCCACTCGCGGCCTTTGTTTCTACGGTAAGGCTTTCCATGTTTTATACCGGTTTTCGGCACAATTTGTCGGTTTTTTCCAGGAAAAATCCGGTTGTGCGCAGATTGTCATCCGGACGCATGGGCATGCACAAATCGATCGATCTGGGATCTTCCCAGGATCGTTTTTTCGGACACCACGCCGATCATGACCTATGTTTCAACGGGGAAGTGTCTGGCAACCCCACGGCTACCCGTACGCGACCACGGAAACGCCATAACGATTTTTCTGCATTCGAAAATAAAACACACCATGAACGACTCTAACCTGCAATCGGCTCAGGAAGCGTTTGCTTCGGCGATGCTTCCCATCTCACTACTCGTGATCGTGATGGTGGTGGGGCTGTTTCTGGTGGTGGGCTATTCGATGAAGTTTGCCCTCTCGGTCTCGGGCGCAGGCAGTGTTGGTTTTTGGAAGTCCATCGGGATCGTGATCGCCGCGACGCTGGCCGGTTCGTTTGTCTCGGCTGCAATCATGTTCGCGATGCCAGGCGAGCCCGTCGCCGGATTGATCGCTGGCGTCGCATCGATTGGCACCTACGTGCTGGTCATCTCTGCGATCACGCATTGCAGTATTGGGCGAGGAATCGCGGCCTATTTTCTCAATGGGATTTTCAGTGGGATTGGTATGATCGCATTGATCATGATTCTGTTGCTGGGGGTGACGATCATCCGTTCAACAAATGACTTTGCTGATATCGATTTCGCACAATTCAAAAACGAATTTGCGAACTCGCGATCCGATGTCGCTGGGGAGGCCTTTTCAGAAGACTCCAGCGGAATCGATAGCGACTGGGATGGTTTCGAGGTCCAGCAAGTCAGTGGCCAGGGGATCGGCTACGGCTATGAATCCAGTGGGGGCGATGACGACATGGGATTGAACCCGCCGCAACAGTTACCAAGTGTTGTGCCCGCGAGCGATTCATCACACGGTTTGTTCGACCAATTTTTCACCGACAAAAAATCGAGCCCCTACCCACAGCCTGCTTCGAAACAATGTAGAAGCGGTTGTTCGAGTCAACGTCCCACGCCTCCAAAAGCTTCCAACCCCGTATCAAGCGGTGTCCAAGCCAATCCCTTTGCCAATTAGTGGTTTGATGCCGATGGCAACATGGATCGCCGTCCGCTAAAACCTGATTTCAGTGTCATCGCCTCGGTTAATCTCAGCCTCGGAGGCTTTGAAGAACTCGAGCAACGCAACAAAGGCAACGACATGATGTCCGGCAATCGTCAAGATCCGATTTTATCGGTGGACGCTACGAATATGGCCAGTCAGCTGCAAGGGATCCGGCAGCGGCTTGACCAATATGGCACGTTCCAGATGCCAGTCTTGGAGACCGGACTCTACCCGGCGGCAAGCGTCGCGGGCAGCGAGCGTGAATACACCAACTACCAGCTGGTATGGGTGCGTGACAATATTCACATCGCGCATCAGATGTTGGTGATTGGCAACGACGCAGCCGCCGCCAGAACGGTCGAGGCGCTGTGCCGCTTCTTTGCAAAGTACCGCCATCGCTTGCAGCCTTCGTCTGACAACCAACTTGAAATCGACCGTCCGCATGTTCGCTTTGATGGGAAAACCCTCTCGGAACTTGATTCAGACACTCCATCGGGTGCGGGCTGGAACCACAAGCAGAACGATGCCCTCGGGTACTACGTTTGGTTGTTTGCCAAGCTTGTCGCTAGCGGAAAGCTAAGACCCACGTCGGGACAACTTGAAATACTTGCCCTGCTGATCCACTTTTTCTCGCGTATCGAGTACTGGCAGGATGAAGACAGCGGCCACTGGGAAGAATGGCCCAAGATCGAGGCTTCCAGCATCGGGGTGGTGGTTGCTGCGCTACAAGCAGTCCAGGAAATCTGTGAGATTCCTGGAGTGCAAGAAACGCTGCGCAACCACGGCATTGATCACCGCTTCTTAGAGAAACTTATTCGACCAGGCACCGCAGCACTTCACGAAATCCTGCCCAATGAGTGTATTCAAGGCAATGGCAAACAGCGGGATGTGGACTCGGCGCTGCTGTTTCTGATCTATCCGCTGGAGATCGTCGAGGGTGACATGGCCGATCAGATCCTGTCGCGGGTGACCTCGCAGTTGCAAGGAGCGATTGGCATCGCTCGCTACAAGCAGGACAGTTTTTGGTCGCCGGGATACAAGCAACAGTTTGACGAAAAAGATCGCACCGATGCCGTGTCCGCCGATGATAAACGCAGCCATCTACAGGTGCGGCGAGGAACCGAGGCACAGTGGTGCATCTTCGATCCGATCATTTCATGCATTTACGCCCAGCGATTCCAAGCGTCCGGCGATCCAGAGGACTTAGCGCTGCAGCTGCGTTATCTGAATCGCTCGCTACAGCAGCTGACTTCGCTCGATAGTCCCTTCGGCGCGTACAAATGTCCCGAAGCGTACTACATCGAGGACTTGGACACGGGCGACTGGGTAGCAAACGACTCGACGCCACTGCTGTGGAGTCAAGCCAATCTGCGTCTCGCACTCCACTTCGCCGAGATCACCGCAAAACAATTGCCATCACCGTAGTGGACGAGGCAACGAGTCCCGCATCACCGTAGTGGACGAGGCAACGAGTCCCGCATCATCGTAGTGGACGAGGCAACGAGTCTCCGCGACTCAAACCACGACGGGACTCGTTGCCTTGTCCACTACAGGGAAGCAAATATGCTGTTAGCGGCTGCCCTTCAAATGTGCCGCCAACTCGGGGACCTTGGCTTGGATTTCGGCGACGGCCAAGTCGCACATCCGGGTCGCGCCGAGTGCATTGAAATGAGTGTTGTCCGAGTTGCCCTCGGGAAAGCGACTGTATTCGCCTGGAACCGTCCAGATGAACAGTTGCTCCGATCTCGCTTTGCCAAGCCGTTTGAGTAGTTCACGCGATCGAAGCGTCATGTCCAACAGCGGCACGTCGATCTCGTTGGCGAGCTTGCGAACCGCTTCGGGATACTCGCCGTGGGTAGGTTGCAGTACCCCTTTGTCGTCGAAAACTCGTCGCACGACGGGCGTCGCCAGAATGGGAATCGCGCCGAGTTCACTCGCTTCTTTCGCATAACGCCGTAGATTTTCGGTGTAGCTGCCGAACGGATCGGTGTGGCGAGCTTGATCGGATTTTTCGTCGTTGTGTCCGAACTGAATGATCACATAGTCGCCCGGCTGAATCCGCTGCAGCACCCCATCCCAGCGTCCTTCGCTACGAAAACTCTTTGAACTGCGTCCATTCGTGGCGTGGTTATCGATCGTGACATTGGGATTGAAATAGAGCGGCAGCAATTGTCCCCAGCCTCGCTCGGGATTTTCGGGGATCAGCGGTTTGTCGGCCATCGTCGAGTCGCCGATCATGAAAATCGTAAATGCATCCGCCGCCGTCGCGGCGGACGGCAAATGGGCAACGCTGGCCAGCAAGGCGAGCATAGCAATCCAGCGAGTTAGCGAGTGGGTGTTTCGATGCATCATCATGAGGTTTCCTGGTCCTGTGTTACTCGTAGTCGACTCGGCGATTCTATCGTGTTTGTTTTGCGGCCAATCGAAAGCAGACGCCAGCAAGATTCTTGGCTGGCTGGGCTGAACGGATTGGCAGATGCTGATTCCTAGAGCTTTGCAAGTTTACAAGGTTTTGCATGCCCTCCCATGTCCCCTAGCCTCACATTTGCCAATTGCTATTGGGATTTGCGGTTGGCTTTGCTACATCACCCCTTCGGATTGTCGTCGCTGTTTTCGTTACTGCCCCATAAAACCGAACCCTTTATCGAGACCTATGAACGTCATTGCTCGCACGAGGGATCAGTCGCCATGAATCTCTTTTTCCTGATGTTGCGATCTTCGTGGAAAGCGAGTTTGGCGTCGATCGTCCTGGGGGGCGCTAGCGGATTGGCCACGTTGGGGCTGATCACGCTGATTCATCGGTCGTTTAGTACTCAAAACACTCCGTCCGCGGTTCTGCCCACGCTGTTCATTGCCGCTTGTGTTTCGGTCTTGGTGCTGCAAGTCCTCTCGAAGTGCATTCTGACGCGATTGTCTCAGTCCACCGCCGCGCGATTGCAGTTCGAATTGTGCAACCGGATCATGGCGGCACCCTTGCCTGATCTGGAACAAGTGGGGCCTCATCGTTTGCTCGGCATGTTGCAAGGCGATGTGGGAGCGATCACCGGGGCGCTTTCAAACTTTCCCTCGGTTTGTGCTAGTGCGATGGTGCTGATCAGCGGAATCGGCTATTTGGCGAGTCTTTCGTTTCCGCTTGCCATCTGCACCGTGTTGATGGGATCGCTGGCGATTGCAAGCTATCTAACGGGACTGCATTGGGCGAATTATCATCTGCGGCAAGCCCGCGAAGATCGCGACGAAGTCAGCAAGCAGCTGCAAGCGATGGTCTTTGGCATCAAAGAATTAAAAGCCAACAACCGCCGCTGTGTCGAATTTATCTACGACGTGTTGTTGCCAGCAGATACATCGATGCGAGAACGGTTGATCAAGGGGACTGATATCCTTGGCGGAGCACACACTTGGGGCCGGCTTTCGCTATTCATTGGGATCGGTTTGCTACTTTTCGTATGGCCTCGTCTGTGGACCGTGACGCCAGAAACGCTAATGGGCTATACGCTGACGATTTTATATTTGACCAGTCCATTGGACAGCATTCTCGGTTGGTTACCGGCGCTGAACCGTGCAGCGATTTCATTACAGAAGATCAACGCGCTGGGGTTGATGATTGACCCCGCACTTGCGCCCCCGGTTGCATCGACCGAGACGGGGTTTCGGTCGATCTCGCTGCAGTCGGTTTCCTATACCTATCATTCACCCAACGATGATGAAGAAGGGTTTCATCTAGGGCCGATTGACCTGCAGGTTTTGCCTGGGGAAGTCCTGTTCATTGTCGGTGGCAACGGCAGTGGTAAAACGACGCTCGCCAAAATTTTGACCGGACTGTATCCACCCCATTCCGGCGATATCCTGGTGGACAATCAAGTCATTGATGAATCCGCAATGGGCGACTACCGCCAACTCTTTTCCTCTGTCTTTGTCGAAGGCCACTTGTTTGATCGATTGATGGGGATCGATCCGAATCCAATGCTGCTGCGACATTGGACGCGGCTGTTGGGGATCGAAGACAAGGTGGATTTTGAAACCGGCATGTTGCAAACGAACAAGCTTTCTCGTGGCCAACACAAACGGCTGGCGATGTTGGTCGCATGTTTGGATCAGCGACCCGTGTTCGTGTTTGATGAGTGGGCGGCCGAACAGGATCCCACGTTCAAAGAGATCTTTTACCGCGAGATTGTTCCTGAATTGACCCGAAATGGCCGAGCCGTGGTGGCGATTACCCACGATGATCGCTACTTCTTTGCGGCCGATCGCGTCGTGAAGCTGGTCGATGGACAAGTCGACCGAGAACGAACCCAAAGGATCGCAGCGTGAGTCAACCCGCAAGAAAAAAATCGTTCTTACTTCGCCTCGTCGTCGGATTCTTGGTGACCGGATGTGTGCTGGTTGGGTTGGTCGCTTGGCGGTGGATAAGCGTAAGCGACCAGCTGCCTGAATTGCGAACGGTGAATGTCCAGCGACGCGACCTCGTGATTACGGTGGGCACGACGGGGACGATCGAACCGGAAGAAGTGGTGCAAGTGGGACCCGATGTCGCCGGGAAAATCGTGCAGTTTGGAACCGACGCCGGCAACCCCGAGAAATCGATCGGCGTGGGATCGCGGGTCAAAAAAGGCACCGTGCTGTTTGAACTCGATCCACAACAATACGAAATCGCATTACAGAAAGCCAAAGCGGCCTATCGTCTCGCCCAAGCGGACATCGCTCGCTTGCAGGCTCAACTCGAGCAGGCTCGCCGAACGCTCGAACGCGCGGATCGACTTCGAGACACGAATGCACAAAGCGACTATGACGAGATCGTGACGGCCAATGAAATGGCAGCGGCGCAGTTGGCGGTGGGCCAAGCCAAGCTTGATCAAGTTGCCGCCGAAGTGAACCATGCCCAAATCAGCTTGTCGAAAACGATCGTGCGCTCGCCGATTGATGGCGTGGTGATCGATCGACGAGCCAATCTTGGTCAGTACGTCAATATTGGTCATCCAGGCCTGTTTCTACTGGCCAAAGACCTCGACCAAATGAGGATCCGTGCGTCGGTCAGTGAAAGTGACATCGGCAAAGTTCGGTTGGGACAACCAGCGACCTTTTCCGTCGACGCCTATCGCGATCATGAGATGACAGGACGTGTCGAAGAGATTCTGCTCAACGCTCGCATGCATGGCAACTTTGTCACCTACGACGTGATCGTCGCGATTGATCCTCCCGATGTCGAACTGATGCCGCACATGACCGCGGATGTTGAATTTGAAATCATCCGGCGAAATCAAGCCTGGTTGGTACCCACCGGGGCGCTGCAGTGGTGGCCCGGTGCGGAACAAATGGAACAAGCCGTCGCCACAGATTCAATCGTGTCGAGCGAGGATCCAAATGGTCCAACCGAGGGCGAGTCTGCCTATGTGTGGGTGCCAAGCGAAAACGGAAAAGTGCGTCCTCTGCCTGTTCGAGTTGGTATCGATGACGGAGTGCAAACCGAGGTCGTCGGCGAAGGATTCGAAGAAGCGTTGCCGGTCGTGGTCGGTGAAGTGAAACGCACCACGCTAGCCCGAATCATTCCAACCGCAAAAACACTGCGTTAACGTTCCTCGTCGTGGATCTCGCTAGAGATCCCGTGGCAAAGACTCCTCATTCCTCGATTCCTCTCGAAGGGTCTTTGGCAAGATCCACGACTCGTAACAACCCTACCCGGAGCCGCACGCTTGATCGAGCTAGGCGATATTTGCAAGACGTACCAAGTCGGTGACGTTCCGTTGCCGGTGCTCAAAGGCATCACGCTTGATATAGAAGCGGGTGAGTACGTTGCGCTAATGGGCACGTCAGGGTCGGGCAAGACCACGCTGATGAATCTACTCGGCAGCTTGGATCGCACCACGGCGGGCATCTACAAGTTCGCCGATCTCGATGTATCCAGTCTGTCCGGTAGCGAGTTGGCGGTCTTTCGCAACCGTCACGTCGGCTTCGTTTTTCAAAACTTCAACCTATTGCCACGCACCTCGGCGCTGGACAATGTGCTGCTTCCGACGCTTTACGCGACCGATGATCGTACCCAGGCCGAACGAGTCGAATACGCCAAGAAATTGCTCAGCATCGTTGGTTTGGCCGGACGGATGGACCATGCGCCCAACCAATTATCGGGTGGTGAACGTCAACGGGTTGCCATTGCTCGAGCATTGATCAATCGTCCTCAACTGTTGCTGGCGGATGAACCGACTGGCAATCTGGATTCGAAAACCGAGCAAGAAATCCTCGAGCTGTTTCGCAAGCTGAATCTCGAGCACCGGATCACGTTGGTGGTCGTCACACATGATGCCGAGGTGGCGAAAAGTGCCGATCGCGTGGTCCACATGAAGGACGGCATCATTGCCAGCGATCAAGCCAACGCGTCGGCATATCCGCGAATCGATACGAAGCCGACGTCCACCTCCGAAGCGGTTTCGCTGGACAATCATGCCGCCGGACAAGTGCTCGCATCCACGATCAATGCAATAGGCGTGTCGCTTTCGTCGCTGCGCACCAATGCGCTGCGTACCGTGTTGACGATGTTAGGCGTGATCATCGGAGTCGCGTCGGTTGTCAACGTGATGGAACTGAGCAGCGGTTCGTCGCGGGCGATCAAAGATACCGTCGCTAGTATGGGGGCGAACATGTTAAACGTTTCGTCCACTTACACGCCTAGTTCAGGCCGCCGTCGTCGCTATGTGCCGCTGACCCCCGACGATGTCGCGCTGTTGCAAGAACAATGTCCCGCCGTTCGGTTGACGGCGCCGATTGTTCATGGGCAAGCTCAGTTGGTGTACGGCAACCGTCGTTGCCGGCCCACGTTTGTACTGGGCAGCTCGCCCGATTATCTTCGCGGCCGAAATTGGTCCGAGATGGATATGGGGCAACTCTTCAGCGACGACGCTGTTTTTGACGCCGAAAAAGTGTGTGTGATCGGTCAAACGGTCGCAAGCGATCTGTTTGATGATGAGTATCCGATTGGTAAAGAGATTCGTGCGAACGGTGTCTCGCTTCGCGTGGTTGGCGTGCTGCAGGCCAAAGGCGGCGATGTGATCGGTAACGATCAAGACGACATCATGCTAGCGCCCTGGACCACTTTCAAATACCGCATCAACAGTCGGTCCAATTCCATCAGTCGCATGGCCACGTTTGAAGATCAAATGCCAAAGATGCAATTTGCATCGGTCAAACGATCGACTCGCAACGAACATCTAAGCCAAATCTATGTCCAGGCCTTGACGCCCGAGCATGTTCCCGAGGCACGCGAGCAGATCCGCCAAGTCCTCTCTCGCCGCCATGACGTCGATCCCGACGTCTTTCAAATTCAAGACATCACCGAGGTCTCGAGGGTGACCAAGCAAGTCGTCTCGGGGTTGTCGGCACTTGGATTGATCATCGCAGGTGTTTCGCTATTGGTCGGAGGCGTCGGGATCATGAACATCATGCTCGTCTCGGTCACCGAACGAACGCGAGAGATTGGTCTGCGTATGGCGGTCGGAGCGAATCGCAATGCGATCTTGAGGCAATTTTTGATCGAAGCGACGGTGTTGTGTTTGATCGGCGGGCTGTTTGGGATCGCGCTTGGTCACGCCAGTTCCACGATCATTGGTTGGATGATGGGGTGGCCGAATGAGATGTCGTTTTGGGCTCCGATCGTCGCCGTGGGAGTCGCTGCCAGCGTGGGGATCGTGTTCGGTTATTATCCCGCTCGCAAAGCTTCGATGCTCGATCCAATCGACGCACTTCGTTATGAATAGGTCGTGACGAATCAATCGCAACGAAACGAATCGGTGCTGTCCTCGGCAAATCATGCTGCCCCCCCAAACGCTTCATCGGTTTCCATGACACAACCCCGCAGCGATAGCAACGTATCGCAAGCACCACCCGCGAGTGTCGCCGATCGACGTTTGACTTCGCCCATCACCGTGCGGTGGGCTCATCACCGCAGTGGATGGGGCCACGTTCAGGCCGCGGTGGCCGAGCAACTGCTTCATCCCGAGGGGGAATGTCTCTTTCTTGGCGAACTCGAAGATGCGATGTTTCAGATCGGTCCGTTTCGCAAGCCATGGATCGGAGTCGCTCACCAAACGTTTGAAGCACCGCCGCACATGGCTGCGGTGCATGGCGGACGCTCGGACCTTGAATTCCTGTTGAATTACCATCCTAATTTGAGTTTGAGTCTGCCGTATTGCCGAGGGATTTTCACGCTCTCGGAACACGTGGCCACTCAGCTTCGCGAACGCTTGACCGTCCCCATCGAAGTGCTTCGATTGCCGACGGAGTTGGCGGTACCGCAGTTTTCGTTTCAAGCGTACGAAGCCAACCGGCGAAAAGCGATTGTCCAGTTGGGGTGTTGGCTGAGACGGTTTTATCCAATCTATGAGTTGCCCGTTCGAGGTTTTCGCCGCATCTGGCTAACCGGTGGTGGCTTTGATCATCAGCGTGCGGTCGGTTGTGAAGGCATGCGAAAACGGCGGCTGGTGCGTGTGAAGTGTCCTCCGCGATTATCCAACGAAGCGTTCGACGAACTGCTTTGCAAAAACATCATGTTGGTCGGTTTGTGGCAGGCCAATGCGAACAATTCGATTGTCGAATGCATTGCCCGTGGTACCCCAGTGCTGACGAATCCGCTGCCCGCCGTTCGAGAGTATCTCGGGGACGACTACCCCTTTTACTTCGATGATTTGCGGGAAGCTGCGGACAAGTTGCGAAACAATGAACTGATCCGAGAAACCGCCGCATACCTGCAGCAGCGAAAAGAACATTTGTGGTCCACCGAGACGTTCATCCAGCGGCTGATTCAGTCGCCGATCTACACATCTTTGCCCGGACCAAAACCAAAACAACGAACTTCTAGGTAGTGGATCTTGCTAAAGATCCCGCGTCATGAGGACCTTTAGCAAGATCCACTCCCTCCCTCGCTTTGCATCCGCATTCCGGGGGGATGGATCTAAGCTCGATTCGCTCTGACCCACTGCGATGGAGATTCCAGACCGACTTTGGCTGAGAAACCTTGGAAATTCTCGACGCGGTGATGATCCAAACCGAGGGCCGTGAGTGTTGCATTCAACTCGTCGCCGCTTGCGATTAAACGATCAAAGTCGACGTAGATGATGTCCGCTCGATCAATGCCAACCGGGTTTTGGTACAGGTGGCGGATGTCGGCACATGATTGTTTGCGGAACCACTCGCCGGCAAGACTATTCGCTCGCTCGGTCGCGACACTCTTACGCCATTGACGCTCGAGCATCAGGATTCGTAAATCCGGGAAATGCGATTTCCAAACCAAAGCGGTTGCCGAATTACGAGGGTCCTTCCAACCCCAAGGCTGGTCGCGGTCTTCGGCACCCCAGAACCGTTGCTGGATCGCTGCGGCATCGATCGACCGCAGGATTGTGTCGAGATTGGCGGACATTCGTTCGTTGTGTTTGCGAAATTGTATGACTCCCTTTGGCGAATGGGGAAAGTCAATCGTGGAGGACAAGATTCGATTGTTCGCGTCTCGGAAACTTACCGATTCATGAAACTTGCGATCATTTATCGGACCCGCGTCCGCGCCTAGAAACACACCGCTGTGTCGGAGCATCTTTGCCAATAGACTGGTGCCCGATCCAGGACAACCACAAACGAGGATGGGGTGGTGCATCATATTAAATCGACCGCTGGGGTGCCATGCAGATGGTCGCGTCGGCGACAAAAGGTTGGTAGGCCACCATTTCGACTCGCTGTTGTGGATGCAATCGGTAGGTGATATTTCGCCACTCTGCTTGGCGTGCGAAAATTGCTTTGATCGTCCAGTAGACGTGAGCCACTTGGCAGATCGGAATCAACCAAAAGACTCGCAACGACGTTGCCAATCCCATCGGTGCCATTGGGGGCTCATCGCTGCGGCAGCGAATCGCGTGACGGACCGCACGCTCGGTGGATCGGAAGCCGGCGAACATGACAAGATTGGAAATCAGCATCGACAATCCCATCGACGATGCTGCAATGGCGTTTCCGCTCAACAAGGCGATTGCGAAGACGGTCATCGAACTTGCCAATAACGTCACCAACGCCACCGCGTGCACCACCGTGTTGAGGAACGTTTTCTCATAGATCCGAGACCATGTTAACATCCGCGTCACATATCGCCCGGCGAAGGCCTGCGTGCATTGATCTCGGTTTACCATGATCAATTGGGGGGCAAAGTAGACTTGTAGTCCGAGTCGATCAAATGCCGGTTTGATCGGTCCATCATCGACGACCGAGGTCGTCCATTTTTCGATCAGCCCGGATCGCTTCAAATCCGCAAGCCGCATCGCACACGTACCCGCCCATGGGTTGGCATTGATCGCCGTCGCTGCAATCGCCCCCGAATTCCAGATGCTGCGTAGCAGCGAACCGGTGTCGATGCCCCCCGTATCCGTGCTTTCAGGAGCGTACCACTGGTTTCCTGTCACGACGCCGATTTGGGGAATCACGAGTGGTCGCACTGCATCACGCAGCCAATTCGGGTAAGGAACGACGTCGGCGTCGACCAGCACCACCACTTCACCATCGCTGCGGATTTGCTGTGCCGCCTGCACTAAGGAACTGCATTTTAGACTGCAAGTCGACGAGGGCTCCTGCAACTCAAAGATTTTCAAGCGGTCGGCAGTGTCGTCGGTCGATTTGACCTCCTGTGCCACTTGCCAAGCTGGATCTTGGCGGCTGTCGATCACCACGATGATCTCAAAGTCATGGTAGGCTTGGCCGAGCAAACCTCGCAGATTCAACATTAGCCTTGGGTCACACCCCCGCAGCGACATCAGCACCGAAGCTTTGGGAGCGAAGCTGCAATCCGGTGTATCATCAGATGTCGCCAACCGTTTGCGAACGATTTGGGCTTCGAAGAACCAAGCCACGGCAAAGTGCACCAGCGACCAGACGACAAGCGTCGATCCGAGCAGTATCGCGAATTGGGTAAAGGAGATCATGCGTGCCAAAGAATGGTCAACGGAGTTTGTTCAATGTCATCGGCTGGGTAGCGGTACGGCGCAAGCCGTCCGGTTGCAGCGAGTAAGACGTTCAAATTCAACCGGGCGGCTTGCGCCGCACCGCTACATGAAAAACTCATTTCGTGCCGATGAAGGTATTTTTTTTGGGGGGAGGCTAGCCGCCCGGTGAGTGATTGTCGTGGATCGCTTTGCAATCCGACGCGTTTGATCGCAGAGCGATCAACGACAATCCGGCCATGTTGCCTAGCAGTCGCGCGAAACGGAACAGGTCCTTACCAAACTGCAACACCCCAAACCGGACCTTGTGGATTGCCGCTTCATCCATTCGCCAATCGGGCGTGCTGCCGGAGATCAGGTTTCGCCCACCTGCGAGTCGTTGGTTTTCGCGGGCTTCGGGGCCGCTGACATAGACCGACATGCGGCCGCCGGTGACGTGCGAGTAGCCATGTTTTTGGTGGATCACCGGCGCGGCTTTGCTGATATCCACCACGGGGATTTGTGACGTTTTGCTCTGCCAGACCATCCAGTTGTCTCAATTGCCTCGCCCGATCGCAAATGCGGGAATGTCTTGGTACAGATCGGCGGGGAACACGAAATAGTCTTTGCAGACGATCGAAGCACCGGTCCCATCGGACTCAATTTTTTTAAAACACTCGGCAATCCAATCGTCGTTGGCGTGATCGACATCGGCGGGCATTTCGTACTCTGTTCGCTGCCCGATCGCAAGCCAAGACTTCCACTCGGATTGGATCAACCGCTTGGTGGCTTGAACAAATCGATGGTCCAGAATGATGTCGGCGTTGACGAATGCTCTGGCGGCCCCTCGCCCCTCGGACGCGGCGATGCGAAAAACATCATCCAACAGCGGAGTGCCATGCTCGTTCGTTTTGCGGGTGTGATGACATTGGAATTTCAGGTGAATGTCGGCTGGAATGTCCGAATCCGAAAACAGAATAATCTCAACTTGCGGTTGCAACGCCTGCCAGCTTGCAATTGCGTTGCGTTGGTGCGTGTCCGCTTCACCTTCGAACGGTTTCAGTACCGTGAACAACGTCAGCAGCGGCGCAGCGACGGTGGTCTTGTTTGTTCGCGGTTCGGCAAGCACTGGATTGATCATTTAGGCCCACACCGATGTAATTTTTCGAGACGTGATGGTGGTTCGTTTGATCATGTTGACCATTCGCCGATTGAACCAATGTTGAAAACTTGGATCGGGTTTAGGAGGACGCCAATCCTGCCATGCGGTAGCGGCGAGTCCTTCGAAAAACACTTCACTGCGAGGATGATTCGATCCCGCTTGCCAAGGTTTGAACTCGGTCGTGAAGTGCACAATCGCGGGGTTGGTTTTCATTTCCAACCACTGTCGGCGATCGATTGGGGCATGGTCCGGTGATGGGTATTCGAACACATGGGCGCCTTGATTCCAGCGAGGCTCAAAACGTCCCCACTGGCCGTGACACAGTACGTTCAGCGCATATTGGTCCCAGCACCACACGTGATTGCGATTGTCACGCAAGATTTTCAGTAACTGCTCGGCCACATTTTCTGCTCGCCAACGCTCGACGCTCAATACCATCACTCCACTGTTGAAATACTCCGCGGCACCATCCAAACCTAATTGGCGATAGTTTGGAATCGGCCGCCGCGTCGCCATGTAGGGATTGGCAAGTCGGTAATTTGCACAGCCTTTTTTGGCATCGACAAAGGGACACGCGGCGTCGGCGGTGGCAAGGCAATAGTGCTGAGCGATCGGCAAATCCCAAAGCCTCGTTATGTCCTCTTTGATGAACAGGTCGCAATCCAAATAGATCGCTTTGGTGACATCGCTTGGCACCAATTCCGCAGTGAGTAACCGATAGTAGGCGGTGTGCGAAATGTGATGCGAAATCGAAAGATCAGAAATGGTATCCAGATCGGGTTTGATGGGATGGATTTCGATCGGTTCGCCAGCGAGCGTTTGCTCGAGCAGCGACCAGTTGTCGTCAACGATTTCGCCAGTCAGCAAGAACAGACGAATTTGGACTCCAGCGGCGAGATGACGACAGGCACTTTTTAAGGTCACCGCCAGCGGCATCACGTAGGCATCGTCCGCGGCGCATACCACATCGATCCGTTTCACCTTTGGTGATTCGGGCAATCGATTCTCGGTAAGCGATGCAGAGGACTGGTTCATCGTTTGCTAAGTTGCATTGGTGCCATTGGCTTTGGACTTGGAAACCCATTTCAGGATTTTTTCTCGCGTGCGAACCACTGGCCCCGCAATCGGATGATTGCGAATGGTGTCAAAAATTTCGTGGGCTTGCCCGAGTTCCAATTGCAATTGTTGGATGGTCGCACGGAGTAATTTGATTTCGCGTTGTGCATCCGCCAATTCGATCGACAACATGCCAGCGTCGTTCTGCGTGGCAGCGGCACGCTCGGGGAATATCGATTCGGCGCACAGCAGCGGCGTTGGGTTCGCCAGCGGTGGCAACAACGCCGCTGGGAACTGCAGCGGTTGCTGGTGCGTTGCCATGGCGTTTGCGTGTTCGCTCATTTTGTCAATCAACATCATCATCCGATCGGTGGCATCGGCATCATGTTGCAACGAGTCGGCCAGCACCGTGTGCTGATAATGCATTCGCTCGGCGGGCGGATCGCACAATTGCGTGATTGTGTGGTCGAGTTGTCCTTGGCACGTGATTCGCCAAGCCGCGTCGACATACAGCGGGCTGTTGGTGTAATCCAAGATTGCGGTGGGTTTGCCGACCAACATCGATTCAAGCTGAGCGGTCGACGGCGTGGTGATCACCGCATCGGAACGTTGTAGCGCAGTGATCAGATCTTCGCCCGTGGTATCCCGAAGCGAATTCTCGACTCCTATGATACGGTCCATTCCTCCCGTCAATCGCCAAATCAATTCGATCGGCCGGTTGCCCACCGCAGCGGTGGTGTCGGCCCAAGCTTTGACATCGATTAGTGATTGAGCGATCTGGTGACGTTGTGCTTCCGTGAAGCCTGGCCATTTGGCCGTCATGACCAACAGCCGCAGCTGTTGGTCTGGTCGAGATTCCCGCGGGGCCGTATCCGCTGGCGTGGCTTCGAGGCGAAGATGATCCAGCCGCGGAATGCCGACGACTTCCACTTTTTCGGTGTTGCCCCATGTGGACAGCGTTCGTGCTTGCGAGGCTCCGATACATGCCACCTTGTGACACAGAACGGGCCGCATTGTCCACGGGCAAGCTGGTTCGGTTTCACGGTTCTGCCAAGCGTTTCGCCACTCTAAGATGCCGTCGATCGCATACAACGTGGCCACGTTTCGGCGTTTCAGATCATGAATGGCACTACGGAACCGGTCAAAGTGTTCCGAAAAGAAAATGGCCAAGTCACCGGGCCGGGCCTCGTTTGTCACCACATCCGGCGGTGTGATGCGAATCGGCATTCGTTGCTGCAGCGGCCGCGCGTGATGCGCTACTTCCGATTCGGTTCCCACATAAAAGATTGTTCCCGTTGCCACCGCAGGGCCCGCCCGTGAGGTTTAGCGTCGCGTCTTGATCGAGATTCACTGCCAATCAAGTCGTTTTGATCCTGCAACTATCGCCTATCAAGCAAAACCAATCAAGTAGGACGCGATTGACTCGATCATCGCCGCAGCCAGGCTAGCAGGTCCGCATAGACCGAATCCTCGCTGAGTTGGCTCTCTCGGACTTGGCGAACTCGCTTCGTCAGCTTGCCTCGTAAATCGTGATCGTGGATCAAGCGAATCACCGCCTCGGCAAAGCCGTTTGCATCGTCAACGACGATCATGCTATCGATAGCGGCAGCGGACAAACCGTGCGTGTTGTGCGAATGGGTCACCAGCGGCTTGCCAAAACTGAGCGATTCGATCGACTTGATTTTGATCCCGCTGCCAAAGCGAACCGGATTGATCGCAAAATCGATATCGGCATAGAAATCTTCAAGATTGGGCAGAAAGCCACGAAGCCGCACCCCGGGGCGATCGGCAAACCGTTGGCGACGCAGACCCTGGTTCACCGATCCTGCAATCACCAATTCGGCGGCGGTGCGGCGGTGGATCTCCGGCCAACAATGTTGCAAGAACCAAGCGATTCCATCCACATTGGCAGCGTTGTCGGATCCAATGAACCCGATTCGAGGCGGCATGGATTCGCCATGTTGGTGCGAGTCGACCTGCGGTGCGTCGGCGGATAGCTCGGTTTGATGTCCGACGATAACAACGTCGCTGTGGGGGGCCATCGAGCGAATGGTTTCGGCTTCCTCGGTTTGAGCTGCGATGATCAAGTCAAACTTGGCCATCGCCGCCGATTCCTCTTCCTTCGAGATCGCGATCCAGTGGTCCTCGTCGTAAGTGGCAAATTGTTGTTGGCGAACATGAAGCAGGTCATGTGTATCGACCAGGGCTTGAAAACGTCGCCGGCCGACGGGAAAGTCATCGAGCAGATTGGCCCAGATCACATAGTTGCATAAGACAAAATCGGGCCGCAACGATTTCACCAGCGACTTGAATTGGGTGGGGGCCAATGGCCAACGATAGGTTTCCAGCGTTGCAGGGTTTCGTGCCGATGGATCCTGGGTCTCGACCGACGGATCTGGTTGGGAAAACGTTGCAAAGGCACGCCGTAGCGAGCGTGAGAATCGATCTCGAAGTCGTGTTCCCTGGGGATGGAACTTTACGACTGGCAGCTCAAGTTGGCGGCAGATCGCTTCGTCGGAATGAGTCATTTCGACCAAATAGAAAGCCGTCACTTGAAAGCCGTTTCGTCGCAGACATTGCACCAGCGACCAGCTTCGCTGATGCGCCCCGTTCTCACGCCGCCAAAACGGTTGGTCGGTAACAAAGAGGATTGTTTTCATCCGAGAATAATGGGGATTGCCTGAGGCCAGCGAAGCCAACGGGCCGTCGCATCAGGGCCGCATGGTTGCTGTAAAAAATGGAAGACGATACGCTGCTACGCAGGTAGGTTAGAGTCTTTCGATAGGTTCGTCGTGTTGGCGTTTGCCACGGTTCCCACGGTCAACCGGGGCAATCGCCTCAAAGGGTAGGTGCATCTTCAACGTAGCGGAAGTCGTCAAGACTTTCGTTCCATGGCGTATGCCCCCCGCCGAAACTCTTGACGGCTTGTTGATTTAATGAAGTTTCCTGCGGCAAGGGGTGTATGATGGACTTTCTAGTCCGTCAATGGCGCATTCGACGGACTAAGAAGTCCATCGTACGACTAAAACAACAAGCCGTTGACGAGTTCCGCTACGAAATGCTTCACGGCATTGGGGCAAACAACAAATGTGCTTAATCAATGATTCTTGCCCACCCGCTTACGCATCGGTCAAGGTATCGATCGGTGGCGATCGACGGTAGGTGAATCACATTCTATGAGAAAACTTTTTCGCTCGCGGCAATCGGATGTTTTCTTCATTCGGGGCTACGCCAAATCGGGGACCAATTGGCTTTGCAATCTGATGAATCTGCATCCCCAGATCGGATGCACGGGTGAATTTCATTTGCGTCCTCTGTTCGAAAGTGTGCGTGCCATTCAGTCTGCTCCCTGGGGAATTTTGAGCCGCGAGAAGCAGTCTGGATTCCTCGAAGTTGCTTTCTACCGAATGGTAAAGCAGTTGATCCGCGATGTTTGTGGCAACAAGCGATGGTGCGGCGACCGGACACCCTGTACGCTTCGCTCGACGTTTGTCCCAGGCGTCCGGCAACTCTACATCACGCGGGACGGTCGCGATGCCGTGGTCAGTTGGGCGTACCATACGCTGAACTACAACTTCAATGCAGGGCCGCGAATGCAAGAAAACTTGCAGCGGTTCAAGACTGATCCGAACTATTTTGAACAACGCAAACAAGAGTTGTTGGCGTGTGAGACCGTTGTGCGTGAGTTCGCGTCGCAGTGGAACGCAGCAATCGTCGACGATTTCCAGATGATGCAGTCGGCTGATCGAGCAGAGATCGATCTGCCGTATTACTGGATTCGCTATGAGGATCTGCAGACGGATACGCTGAAATATCGAAACGAGATTTACCAGTTTCTCGGTCTGTCTGTGGCAAAGGCGAGTCCGCTGAATGCATTGACAGAACCGGGGTTTGGCTCACCCGATACCAACCGTCCGAACGATTTTTATCGCCGCGGACGTGCTGGAACTTGGCAAGAGTATTTCACCGCCGAGCAACTCGCGTGGTTTAACGACGAGGCGAGCGAGGCGTTGCGGTTGGTTTCAGCGAATGCATCTTGAATTCACCCCACGAAATGCTCGACCGAATCAAATGAGACACCCATTCATCAGGCTGCGTCCTGTGTCGCTTTGACCGATACAGCAGCGAATGAAAGGCGGCGTCAACAAATGCGGCCATCCGATGCCGACTTGGTTTGCCAAACATCACATTGGCTTGTCCCTGCCCCACAAAATAGGATTGCACGTACCGCTCGGTGGCTCGGTCAGCGGGGATGATGTGTTGGACCTTGGCGTTAGGAACCCAGCGGCCATTGCCCCCGCCGCGAGCGATCCGTTTCAAGACCTGCGTCTCGTCTTCTCCGATCATTCCCGAGCGGACACGGCCGAGCGTGGGATCGAAGCGATATTGCCGCTGGACGTCGGCTCGTATTGCAAAGTTAGCACCATATGGCAGCCGGTTTTCGTTTAGCTCGATCGGTTGTTCGCCCAAATCGCGTGCGGCATAGACCGATTTGCATTTGTCCCAAGTCGCTTCGATCCAATCGGGACAACCAGGCGGTTCGAACCACGGTTCGATGGCGCCGCCAAAGAATGCCACGTCGGGTTCAGCGATAAACGCGTCACAATACGAAGTCAGCCAGTCGTCAGCGACCAGCACATCATTGTCAGTCCAGACGATGTAGTCGCCACTTGCAGCTTCGATCGCACGATTTCGGCTTGCCGAGTGACCCTGGACCGTCTCGATGAGCGACACGATCGGTAGCGTTTCCGAGAATGCGTTGATGACCTGCTGAGTATCGTCGGACGAGTTGTTGTCGACGAGGATCAGTTCCCATTCAAAGCGATCGTCCACGTTGATTTCACGTAGTCGTTCCAAGGTGCGGCGCAGCAAACGCGAACGGTTCCAAGTGCAAATCGCAACGCTGATCTTGACTTGCCGCGATGACTTGGGGGAATCGTATTGGGACAAGGATTTACCTGTGCATCGAGGCTAGATCGGCAATCTTGTCGTAGAAATCAGCGATTGGATCCTCGCTGTAACGCTGGCGAATCCGCGTACCTGCGAGTTCCCCCATGGCTTGCCAGTCGTCGCGTCTCTGCCATGCGGTTTCCAGGGCAGTGTCGAGCAGATCGGCAGTTGCTGCGGGTGCGATAAACCCTGTTTCCCCATCATCAATCAGCTCGCGATTGCGTCCGACATCGGTGGTAATGCAGACCCGATTACAGAGCATCGTTTCGACGATGGCCAACGCGGCCCCTTCGAAACGCGAAGGAAGGATCAATCCATGATGATTCGCCCAAACGTCTTCGATGTTTTCCGAGTAGCCTGCCAATTGAATCTGAGTTTGCAGACCGTAACGCTCAATCAACCGCTCCATCTGTGTGCGATTGCCTTGCGAATCGCCGAACAGCCGAATCGATAGATTTCGGTCACGCCACTTGTCTTGCTTCAGCACGTCGATCAGCAAGTCTTGGCCTTTCGACGTGAAATGAATTCGGCCAACGCAGGCTAGCCGGAATCCGTCATCGGCAGCGGGCCAAGTTGGGGCCGCATGCCAGTCGACATTGAACGGATTATCGATGATTTCGGCTTGATCCAGCTCGATGGCCAGAGTCGTTTCGGCACGATCAAGGTTTTCTTGCGAAACAAAAAACACCTTTTCGGCATTCGTGTACGCGGCCTGGAATTCGTCCAGATAGATGTCGTCCAACGACTCGGTGCTGGCGGCTTGGACGTTGATCGCGTAGGGGATTTGGCGGCGGATTAATTCCGCCGCGGGAGTGACCGCATTGAGATGGTAGCCGAGAATGACGAGCACAAAATCCGGCTGTTCGCGAGCGAGCCAACGTCGTAGATGGTCGGTTTCTTTTTCAAGGTTCAGCGGCGACTTCAGCCGATACGGCCACGATCGCCATGTCGGATCTCGGCGTAGCCAAACGGTTGCCCCTGCGGAACGTAAACGATCCAGTTCGCGGGGTGTGTCCTCCCACCAGCGGTAGTTCACCGTGACTTGGATGTCATTATCGAGCAGTCGGTGGGCCACACGAGACCACAGCACTTCGCTGCCGCCCCACGGCATTCCCGTCATTGTCGAATAGAATCCGATTTTCACCGTGCACAATCCAAAAAACAAAGTCGTTGATCGCTCGGGACGTGCGATTCAATTAAATGACGGGTTTGGTCGTAGCGGAAGTCGTCAAGACTTTCGTTTTCCAGGATGGTCGAAACTCTTGACGAGTTCCGCTACCTCGGTAATAGAATCGCACGTCCCCCGCGATCACACGCCAAGATCGCGGAGCGATCAGCGACACTTGCACTATCGTGGCGTGATCGATGATTCAAGCAAAGGGGTGGTGGCGGTTCGTAGCTCGGAGTCATCGTTTTTGAAGTCCTCGGGACGGGCAAACACCGAGGGTGAATTTAACGCAAACCGGCATTCGTTGATGGTCGGTTCCCCGAATCCAACCCCCATCACACTCAGCAGCGTGCCGCGTGCGTGGTGCACTTTGATGAACGCCAAGTTGTAGTCGACCAAACTGCGTTGGAATTGCGTTTCCGCTTGTGTTGCACGGACTTGAGCTTCCAGCACCTCTTCCACATGCACATCGCCTGCGGCATGACGCTCTGATTGGGCATTCAACCGAATCAAGGACGCATCGCGACTTTGTGCCATCGAATTCATTGCACCATAGGCCCGGTCGAGCTCGATGAAGGCTGCACGCAGTTCCGATGTGATGTGCCGGCGTTGTTCCTCTGCAATTGCTCGTGCCCGAGACAGTTGCATGTGTGCACTGTGTACCGCGGCATTCTCGCGTCGGTTCAAGACTGGACGACTGTATTCGATTCCCACTTGCCATCCCTGCAGCGCTTCACTGAACAGTGCAGTATCGGTCGAGGGATCATCAGCCAAACGGCGATACTTTCCGATCAAGTCGACCTGAGGGCGTTGCAAGTTTCGAGCGGCCTTGAGTTCCAAGACGCGTTTATTGATCTCGTATTGCTGCTTGCGAAGTTCGATTCGGTTGACTTGGGCGAGTGCGTCACTCTCTTGCCAATCGAAACGAAGTGACGCCTCGAGCGGCGGACCGACGGGATGGATCAGTCGATCGTCGGTCGTGGGAAGCGCCAGCAGGGTTCGCAACTTTAGCTCGACGTTGTACACGCCCGTTTGGCCTGGAGTAGTGCCGCAGATCGCGTTGCGGACACCGGCTTCGGCAGAATAGTACTGCTGGCGAGCGAGCGCCTCGACGTCCGCCGGGCTGACGTTTTGAGCGACTCGTTGCTGTTCCCGTTCCCACGCTTGCCGGGCGTTGTCCAAGGCCGTTCGCTTGGCCTCGAGGTTTTGATAGGCAAAGAACAACTCCCAGTAAACGATCGCGACATCGCGAACCAATTCGGATACCGATTGTTCGACTTCCAACCGCGCTTGATTGTGTTCGAGCTGCGAGATCAGCACCCCACGGTACATGCCGGGCTTCGCCATCGGGCCCGCGATTTGGTTGAATTGTGTTCCCGCACCACGCATCAACGGGTGACGTGCTTCGGCTCCGTAGGCAGCATAGAATCCGCCGGCGAGGTCCTCGTCATAGCCGCCGACGCCACCCACCGACACCTTCGTGCCCGACCGCAAGATGCGGCCGACTCCCATCTTTGCCAGCGTTTCGGGTTGGGCGAAAACGCCAAATTGGCCACTCGAAAATGCGGAATTAACCGAGCTGCCGCCGCCGTTGTAAACCAGGCCAGTCTCGAATTGAGTGTCGAAGGCCGACAAGCTTGCATCGATTCCGAGGTTCGGGTCGCTTCGTAAGACCGCCGGATCCAGTGTGGTCCGCACGGCATCGGGAAACGTCAAAACGCGACCGCCGCGATCCCGAATCACCTGGCTGTTGTCCAGCGCCAACATCACCGCTTCGTCCAGCGTCAAGTGCCATGGCGTCAACTGGTCGAACTCATCCGCACTCGGTGGGATTCGCTCGGCCACCGATCCCGCAAAGAAATCGGTCTGAGATGGCAGAATTGGCTCTGCAAACGAAACCGTCTGCAGTAGCGATTCCCTTGCCGCTTTTGTTGGCGAATCTGCGTTGGCGACAGTCTTTTTATCAAGTCCAGCATTCGCGAAGGGACGAACCGGGGGCGAGCGACAACCCGATACCCATGCGATCGCCAGCGTGATCAGCGTCAATGCCGCTGCGCAACGAGTCAATTGGAGCGGCGGCTGGGCATGCATCGGCGGTGAAGTGGACGGAAAGAAGGTCGTGCGTGGTAGTCAAGCTTTAACTTTCATCGGAATGGTAGTGGCCACATATCACGATCATCGTCGCCACCGGACCGAGTCGCCTAACCGGAAAATTTTAACGAGCTGAAGCAGGTCGTTCATTCTGTGAGCCGTGACGCGTGAGCGGCCGGGTCCACGCATCCCCCGGTGCCTCTCGACCCACCACTGCCATTTACATCTCGCTTACAGCGACTGGGTTTCCATGGCGGATTCGCGGTATGGCGAGTAGGTTCCACGCTGAATTTGACGGCCTCGGATTCGATACTCGATTCCTCGCCATGAGATCGTCTTGGTGACGAAACACTTGAAAAAGGTCAGCGGCGAGATGAGTTGAGCGAGCACGATCCAAACGGGCAGCATTGTCCACGAGGTTAGCCCGAGCGATGCTGGCATCACTCGGCTGCTCGCGATTTGGCGACTCGCAGCCCACTGGCACAATCCAACGAGCAAAAGATTCGAAAGTTCAAAACCAACGAAGACGATCACCGCGGCGCGGATGGCACCCACGTCGGATTGGACCACACCAATCGCGACCAATGCCACCGCAAGAAAGGGGACAATCACCGAGATGATCCCGTAGCCCACCGTTGCTGGCCACGAAGGATGGTAAAGTTTGGCGGTCAGCAATTGACGCGGGATCCACTGCATCAGATCGCCGAACGTGCATGATTCGCGGTTTACCATCAGCACGCTTGGCACAAACACTTGCCGATAACCGTGCCGACGCAGCACGCTAAAGAGCATCGTGTCCTCGCAAAGTGCTGTGGACCATTTTTCCAGCAGTCCTGTTTCGTCGATCACACATCGCCGGATCGCCAAACTGCCTCCCCAAGCGATCCGCAGCAGAATCATGTTGATCGCCGTCGGCACGTTCCACAGATAACGGACGATCGATCCGCCCGCAGCGGTCGGTGGGTCGTACCATCGATTGCCGGTCGTCGCCCCAACGTTCTCGCGTGCCAGCGGAGCGACAAGTTCGGCTAACCAAGTGCGATGCGGAGTGGAATCGGCATCGCACAATGCAATCACCTCGAACGACGGATCAAGCTCTCGTATCGCCTGGACAATGCTGCTGCACTTTAAACTGCAACTCTCGGCCGGATCGTTCAAAACATGGATATGTAATCGCGAGTTGGACTCGAAGGCTTGCAAAATCGTCTGCGCTGGATCGGTAAGACTATCGACGACGACGTGCAATTCATAATCCGGATAATCTTGGTCCAAAAGCCGGGCGATACATTGCTCGAGAAACGGGTCGGCCCCGCGAAGACACAGCAGGATCGCGGCTTTGGGAGTGTACGCAGGATTCGCCGGCGTCCGTTTGCGGAACATGATCGCGGCAAACGCCAACGTAAAACCTGTCTGGATCGCCACGATCAGAACAACAGTCCAGCAGATGGCCTCCGTAATCGTCACAGAAAAAACACTTGGTTGTTGAGGAGGTGGCGGCGAGAAAACAAGATCGAGGACCGTCGTCGGTCACGTGGCTGCTGAGTATACTGCCGGTTTTCGTAGACGTGCAGGTCACCCTTCATCGATGTCAAAGACGTTGCCATTAACGCCGTTCGAACGATGTATGTTGCTGCAGGATTCTGCGGCCTATCCCTGCCACTGCTTCATTCGGCTGCATTTCCAAGGCCGGCTCGATCGTGAGACCTTTACTTCGGCATTGCAGAAAACATTGCCGGGGCATCCGCTTCTGCGGGCGACCGTGACATCCGGATGGCATGACCGTTGGTCCTTTGCCGACGGTGTTCAGCCTGAATTGTTGTGGTGCGAAGGCGAAACAGGAGGTCCGCTGCCACAAGCAAAACCGATCGATCTAGGCCGCGAGAGTGGTTTGAAAGTCTATGTCGTCCAAGGGGCGGTGAACGTCGAGGTCACGTTCCAGTTCCATCACGCATGCTGTGATGGAGCAGGAATGGAACGATTTATTGACGATCTTTTCGTACGTTATGCCCATCTTCGAACCGACGGTGAAATTGCCACCGATGCGACGGCCGTGGATCCCGATCGGGTTGCATCTCGCGGCACCTACGGACTGCGACTTGCCAAGCTCCTAAAACTGTTGCCCGGCCAAATGGTGGGGCTGTTAGGGGCGGCCCAGTTTTTGGGACGCCATCCCAAGCCGCTGCTTGATCATCCTGCCCGTGATCGCCAAGCCGAATCGACGGCTGCATTCCCTTCGCTGACAAGTTTTCGGTTTGACAAATCGCAAACGCTGGCCTTGCGAAATACGGCAAACGAACAAAACGTCACGCTTCATGAGTTGTTAGTTCGTGACTTCTTTTTGGCGTTATGGGATTGGCAGAAAGAACTTGGTCAATACCACGACCGACATTGGGTGCGGATGATGATCCCCATGAACATGCGAGACGCATCGTATCGTTCACTGCCCGCGATGAATTGTGTCAGTTCCGTTTTCCTGGATCGTCGTGGCAAGGACAACGTGGATCGCGATCAACTGCTAAACGGCATTCATGATGAGATGCAAGTCATCAAGCGGTTTCAATTGGAGTTCACGTTTTTGTGGTTCTTGAAACTGCTGCACTGGATTCCGGGTGGATTAAAACGCTCGGTTCAGCAGGACACGTGCCAACTGTCGGTGATCTTTTCCAACACGGGGAAAATGACACGGCGGTGCCCCTTGCCCCGCACCGATGGATGTTTGCAAGTGGCGGATTTAGTGCTTCACGATATGGATGGTCTGGCGCCGCTACGACCCTATAACTGCGTGACGATGCTGACGCTGGAATATGCTCATCGGTTGAAACTAAACCTTCACTACGACGCTCAGTTCGTGACCGCACGGCAGTCGGAAAAGCTAATGGACCTTTTCGTTGCCCGCTTGCATGACAGTATTCAATCGCGGGTTACGTGATTTCGCATCCGAGCCGCTGTCAATTCCCGGAGCGTCGATCCGCAGAGGATTACCCATTTTTTGCAAGTATTCATGACATCGCGAGATCAATTGGGTATCCGCCGGCGCACATCGGATCCCACTTTCCCGCAAGGCGTCGAGAGTCTGTTGACAGTCAAAACGGCCATGAATCCCGCGATCATCGGGCGAGGCAAAGCGTGGCATCATGATGTCGACGAGTATTTTTAAACCCTCCGACGATGCATCGGCATGCTTGGCTAAGTCAGCCAATCGCTGTCGCCATGTTTCGATGTCGATCCAATCGACATTGGCTCCGCCGTCACGCATCCACTGAGTCAACGCGTCCGCCGTCATCGGATGCGGGTTGGTCAGATGAAAGGTTTTGCCTTGGTTTTGTTTATGTTGCGCCAGGTATACCATCGCCTTGGAAACAAAGTCCACCGGCGTTGCATCGAGTTCGAAATCGCGAAACGGAGCAGCGCCGACCCACAAACAGGCTTGAACAATTTGATGTAGCAGATCGTCGACGTTGGCAATGCCGGTTTCACTGTGCCCGGTCACATGGCCTGGGCGATAGATGGTCACGGGCAGCCCACGCCGCCGCGCCTGTTCGATCATCCGTTCGGCGACCCATTTGGTTTGTGAATACCCATACAAAACATCCTGGCACGGTGGCAAAGCGTCGGACTCAGCGATCACGCGTCCGCGGTTAGCGTCGGTCGCATGCACCGTGAACGTCGAAACATAGTGCATCGGTATCATCTGACGATGGCACGCCAGACGCAATAATTCACGCGTACCGCCCACGTTGTCCGATTTGAGCGACGAGTAAGGCAGAAGCAAATTCACATTGGCGCCGTTGTGATAGATCACGTCGATGGATTCGGCCAAGCGATCAAAATGATCCGCCGAAAGACCAAGTCGCACCTGAGAAAAGTCGCCGATCAGGACGCGGACCCGATGGTTGAGATCGCTATGCCGCAGACGGTATTTCGCAAAATTCTCAGCGACTCGCTGCTTCCCTGCGATTTCGTTTTCAGCACGGATCAAGCACACCACTTGCGACGATGTGGTTTCCAATAATTCGTACAGCAGATGAGCTCCAAGGAATCCTGTGGCTCCGGTTAGCAACACGCGTGGCGACGCTGCTGCGTTCACTTCGGTTCCGCAAGGAACGATCGAAGGATCGAGTTGAGCTTCACGCTCAAAGTCGATCGGATCATCAGTCGGTTCACTTTCCTCACTTGTTATTTCGCTGTCGGTGTTTGCTTCGGACGCATCGAGATCGGACATCAATGCTAGGATCGAGTGACTCAATTCTCGAATGCTCGGTCCGCTGAGGATGCGGTTCATTGGGATTCGCGTTCCCACCGCGGTCTCGATACGATTGATCAGTTCAACCGCCATCAGCGAATCGATTCCGACTTGCGCCAGCGATGCATCGCGGTCGACTTTTGCGGGTTCGATACCAAAGACTCCGGCCACTTGGCTTGCGACAAAGTCGCCAAGGATATCGAGTCGCTCATTTGGCGAAACGCTGTGAAGTTGCGACTGCAGGCCTGAGTTCGATGGAGTCGAACGCACCTCGTCTCGGACGCATTCATACATCGGAAGAGTTGCGACAGCATCACTTATCTTACTAAATCGTTTCCAGTCGACTCGTCCGGCACCGACCACGGCGGTGTCACGAAGAATCATTTCAGCGAACACATCAAGGGCTTCATTGATCCGAAACGCTTTCAGTCCAACGCCATCCAAATACTCGGCGGTCTTGTGGTTGCGGGCGACGAATCCCGCATCAAGCAGGGCGCCCCAGTTCAACGTCAAGGCTGGCAACCCGCTCGCTTGGCGATGATGGGCCAACGCGTCAAGAAAGCTATTTCCTGCGTTGTAGTTGGCCTGCTTGGTCGCCCCCACTAAGTTTGAAAACGACGAGAAACAGATGAAATGATCCAGCGGAACATCACGTGTGGCAACATGCAAGTTCCATGCCCCCAGCATTTTGGGTTTCAGCACTTTTGCAAAACGTGCTTCGTCCAAATCGGCAATGAAGGTATCGTCCAACACCATGGCTGCATGCAGCACGCCTTTGAGTACCGGGCCATCCGTTTGGATTTGCTCGATCACACTCTGGACATCTTCTGCCTTCGTCACATCACCACGAGCATCGTTGATCGTGATTCCCTCGGTACGCAACGATTCGATTTCACTTGCCACCTCTTCGTTGGGGCCACTGCGGCTGAGCAACACCAAGTGGCGTGCGCCTTGGCGGACCATCCATTTGGCAATCTCCCATCCGAATCCACCCGCGCCACCGGTGATCAGGTAGCTGGCATCCGAGCGCAGCAGGTGCCCATCCTCGGTGCAGGGCCCGATCGATAAAGCCGATGCCGTTGTTGGATCCGAGGGAAATGACAACACATTCTTGCCGATGTGTTGTCCTTGAGCCATGTAGCGAAACGCGTCGACCGCTTCGTTGATCGGGAACACTTTGTGGGGAAGCGGGGTGTAGACGCCCGATTCAAACAGCGATGACAACTCCGTAACGATCGATGCAATCCGGCTTGGCCGTTGGGCGATGATCTGAGCCAGGTCGATCATGTGATACGAGATGTTGTTCTTGAACGCTGCTAAGCCCACTTTGGAATTCTCGTAGACGTCGATCTTGCCGATCTCTAAGAAACGTCCGAACGGCGCGAGCACCGATAGACTTTTGGGAACAAATTCTCCGGCCAGTGAATTCAGGACCGCATCGACGCCGTCGCCCGCGGTCAGATCCATGATTTGATCCGCAAACTGGACCGTTCGCGAATTCATCACATGACGCACTCCCATCGCGGCGAGCATGTCGCGTTTTTTATCGCTGCCCGCGGTGGCAAAAATCTCGAGTCCCAGGTGCTGAGCCACTTGAATCGCCGCTTGGCCAATCCCACCGGCGGCCGCATGAATCAAAATCTTTTCACCCTGCTGCATGCGAGCAACGTGCTTGATCGCAAAGTGCGTTGTCATAAACACGGTGGGCAGCGTGGCGGCTTGTTCAAACGACAGGTGCGTGGGATGCTTGAACGCCAATCGGTGATCGACGGTGATATGGCTGCGAAATGCATACGGAGCAATGCCTGAAACGCTGTCGCCGCACTGGATGTCGTTCACATTCGCTCCGGTCGCCACGACGATTCCTGAGAAATCGTCACCAAACCAAAGCAAATCGTCGGTCGTGCCGGGGTACATCCCTAGCGCCTTCATGACGTCTCGAAAATTGATGCCTCCGGCCCTCACGCGAACTTCGATCTCATCGGGACCGGGCGGACGTCGGTGGGTTTCGTTTAGCGTCAAGTGCTCTAAAACACCCGCCTTGGTCATTTGCAGTTTGAAGGCAGCGGTATCACCGTTTTCAAACACCGCTTTGCTTTGCCGCTGTGGAAATTGATCCAACGTCACTCGCTGCAGTCGATTGACAAACCGCTGGTTGTCACGCAGGGCGATTTCGCATTCACGGTTGTCGCTTGTTATCTCGTCAACCAATTCGTCAATTTCGGAATCACTTGGTTTTGATTCGAGATCAACCAGCGTCCACTGAAATTGGTTTGATTCGTTATTCGCGACGCGGCAAAATCCGGTCAACGGCGATGCGGCCAAACCCGTCAGCGGGTCGGTTTCATGAACGCTTGTTGCCGAGCGGGTGACGAAATAAACACGAGGATCGGTGGCAAGATCTGTTCCGTCCAATGCATGAGAAAGCTGAAGTGCACTGAACACCCCCGATTGCTGTTCAGCAAGCAGTTGCTCGCGGTGAACGAGTATTGCGTTGTGATCGAGCGTCCAGCAGTGAACGATCTTTGTTTGTTTCGAGTCGCCGAGTCCCGTCTCTGCGAATACGCGAATTAATTCGCTAGCGGTTCCGTCAGTCAAGCTGAACTCGTTTTCGCTGGTTCGCTCAAAAGCGGCCCCCCGCCGCAACGAAATAACACGATCACCTCGCTGCTTGAATTTGGCGGCAACCGATTCACCGACCCCACTCTCATCGACGAACACCAAAATCGTCGCGGAAGTCGGCGACAGCGAAGACGCAGGTGCACGATTTGTGTTTGAATTTCCGTCCGCCGCAGTCGCGTTATCGACGGCTATGTCGTTGGCCTGGTGTCCAAGCCGCTGTTGAGCTTGCCATTGGAATTGGTAAAGGTGATCGTTGAATGGAACTCCGTTGTGATCCGTGGAAACTCTTGCGACTCGGAATCGAGAAATCGACGCGACGGGTTTCCCGCGACCATCGACGACACGGATCGAGTATTCGACCGACGTTCCATCGACACGCGAGCGAATGGCGTGAGCCCATAGCTCCGTGGGGATCGCTTGTGTGTGTTGCTGAACCCGCCCGATCGACTCGGGCAGATACATGCTATTGTCATGTTCGTTCTGCCCGCGATCATTTTGCCCCTCCGCATAACGCGTCCCGTGTGTTGCCTGGAAACAGGCATCCAGCACGGCGGGGTGAATGCAGTACCTCGACGCATCATCGGCAACTTGATCGGTGGCGGTAATCCGTGCGAGAGATTCCTGGTGGATGGGCCAAGATTCGGCTGCCTCTGCATGGCTCCATGCTTCTGTGATCAGCGAAAAGTTCGCTCCAAATCCATAGCCCAAACCATGCAGGTCGCGATACAAGTTATCGTGCATGATTCTGCCAGGCAAACGCTTGCAGATTTCCTGCAGGTCAGTCGTTTGTGATTCTTTAGCCGGCGGCATCGCGACCAATCGGCCTTTCGCATGCAGTTCCCATGCTGCGGTACCCGTTGTGCTGTGAACCCAGAATGATTTGGTTTTTTCGTCAAACACCACCTGGATTTTAGGGATGGCGGTGTCGGATACGAACAACGCACTGATGCACTCGAGGTCTTCGACCACATAGGAATCGTCGGGGAACCATTCGGCGGCGATCGCCATGCCGATCTCAGCAAACCCAGCCGCCGGAAAGACAATGCCGTTCCAGATTTGATGGTCCGTCAAATACGGAAACAGGTGAGGATCAAGATGGAATTGCCACGTCGGTTGGGCAACGTTCAGTCGCTCACCGAGAAACGGATGCAGCGGCGGATCGATCCGGTTGGCGGTGTCCCCCTGGTCCAGCCAATACTCTTGGTAGTTCCAAGGGTAAGCAGGCTGAGGAACGAATTTGCCGGAACTTTGGTTCGCCTCGCACCAATCCACATCGACTCCATCGAATGCCAGCTTGGTTAGGTTGGTGGCCAATTCCAGTGCTGCATCGGTGTTGCGAGTCAGCGAATGTGCGATCGTGGCTTGAACCTTTTGATCTGCCAAACAGGCATCGATGGAACTACGTAGCGACGGATGCGGTCCTATTTCGAGGAAGCGGGTCGCCTGGTTGGCCGCCAAGGTAGTGATCGCCGATTCAAATCGCACCGGCTCACGCACGTTGCGCCACCAATAACCGGCGTCCATCTGTGTGCCAGGATATTGCCCGCCGGTGACGGTCGAGACAAAGGGGATCGTTTCGGGGCGAGGGGCCAAGTCCGCTAATGCTTCTAACAAATCGGCTCGGATCGGATCCATTTGGTGCGTATGGAACGCGTAATTCAGTCCTAGCCAGCGGACGAAATGGCCACGCTTCTCTAACCTTGCCCCAATCGCTTCGAGCGGTTCGATATCGCCACCGATTGTCACCAGCGACGGGCTGTTTTCCGCGGTGATTTGGACGCGGTCGGCATCGGCGCCGATGAATTCATTTGCCTCGTTCACCGACACTCCGGCAACCAACATGCCGCCCGCCCCACCGGTTTCGTTTTGCAGTCGGCTGCGGTGATAGATCAGCCGAACGGCATCGTGCAGCGAATAGATGCCTGCGCACCAAGCCGCCGCCACTTCGCCGACACTGTGCCCGACCACCGAAGATGGGTGAATGCCCCACGAAGCCCAAAGCCGAACCAACGCAACCTGGATCGCAAAGATTGCCGGCTGTGCCACTCGAGTTTGTTGGATGTTCGACTCGTTCTCAGGAAGCTCGATCTCCCGTAGTAGTGACCAACCGCTGAGCGGTTGAAAGAGTTCGTCGATTTCTTGAATCGTTTCGCGCACGATCGGTTCACGCTTGAGCAAACTTTGCCCCATCCCGCACCACTGAGATCCCTGGCCCGTGAAGACGAAAATATTTGCGTTGCAGTTGGTTGCAGCACCGAGTGCGGAGTGGGCCGAGGGGGGAGTTGCCGAGTGGGCTGCCACGATGCCCTCGCCGGATTCGCCGCCGGCGAGCCACTGAGCGAGACGCTGCCGAAGCTGGTTCGGCGTCGCTCCGATCACGGCGAGCCGATGATCATGATTTTCCTTGCGGGCCGCGGCCGAATAGCAAAAGTCAGCCAAGTCACCGTCGATTGTCTCGAGCCGTTGGCGATAACGCTCGGCATACGCTCGCAGTGCCACTTCATCGCGTGCAGAGATTGGCAACACAAATGGCCGCTCTGCGATGACGTGATCACGGTGTGAGTGCACAGGTTTGGGGGCCGCCTGCAACACGACGTGAGCGTTGGTGCCTCCGAAACCGAACGAATTCACCGCCGCGATCGGCTGCTGATCATTGCGTGACCGCAGCGATCGCAATTCGGTGGGAACCTGCAATCGGTAGCGGTCCAGGGGAATGGACTCGTTGGGCGTTTCGAAATTGCGGTTCGCTGGGATTTGTTTGCGATCCAGGACCAAAGCCGCCTTGACCAGACCCGCGACGCCCGACGCGCATTCGAGGTGCCCGATGTTGGTCTTGATCGAACCGATGTAGCAAACGTCGTCATCATCGCGGCCCTGCGACAACACCCGTCCAAGTGCTTCGGCTTCGATCGGGTCGCCCACCGGGGTGCCGGTGCCGTGGGCTTCCATGTACGCGACGTCTTGGGGGGCCACGCCGGCTTCGCGATAGGCCGCGGCTAACATCTCGCTTTGACCGGCGACGCTGGGCACGGTCATCGAAGAGGTCTGGCCATCCTGGTTGACGACGGCGGACCGCAGGACGGCGTAAATTCGGTCGCGTTGCCTGATCGCCTCGCTCAATGGTTTTAGCAGAACCAAGCCTGCCCCTTCGCCTCGGACATACCCGTTGGCGCGTGCGTCGAACGCAAAACATTCGCCTGATGGAGACAGCATCGAAGCTTTGCTGAACCCAACACTGGTGTTGGGGGTGATCAATGCATTGACGCCGCCTGCGAGTGCGGCGTCGCATTCGCCCGACCAAATCGCACGACACGCAATTGCCACGGCGACCAACGCTGAGGAACAGGCGGTATCGACGGCAAGGCTTGGACCTTTGAAGTCGAACAAGTACGAGATGCGATTGGCGGCGATGCTAAGCGTGCCACCGGTATTGGAATGCACATCGAGGTTCGCCAAGTCGTCCAGTTGCAGTGTGCCGTAATCATGGCTCGCCGCCCCGACAAACACACCGACGGATGTGCCTCGCAATGTGCTTGGCGCGATCCCCGCGTCCTCGCACGCTTCCCAAGCGGTCTCAAGAAGCCAACGTTGTTGTGGGTCCATCCGTATCGCCTCGCGTGGCGAGATCCCCCAAAACGCCGGATCAAATCGCTTCAGCTGGTCGACAAAGCCGCCTCGCCGCGTGACCATATGGCCAATCGCAGCCGGATCGCGGTGATGATACCGGTCCACATGCCATCGGTCGTCCGGGACCTCGCTGATCGCACTGCGTCCGTCAACCAATAATTGCCAAAGCGAGTCGGTGTCTCGCACCCCGCCGGGAAATCGGCAGCCGACGCCGACCAACGCTAAGGGTTCTCGTGGAGTTGGGGGATTCCGTTCAGTCATCGACGAGTATCCAGGCGTTTCAATGAATCATTCAGCAATACACCAAGAGCAACTCTCGGAAGAGTCTGGTTATGCGGCTCTAACCATTTTGGTAATTTTTGCCCTGTGGGTGGTGGCCGGTTAGAACTATAGCACGCGAGGGCTAATCAGATAACGTGACTAGTAGTGCCTCACTGAGTCGTTTTTATCGATGCTGCTTATGGGGACACCATCTGCTGTGGGGTAACGGAATCGTCCTGGATTGGGCCGTGCAGACGCCGTCTGCAGAACCCGGTGCCGAGCGTGAAGCGAATTCTGTAAGACGTGAGGCGAGCGAATTCCCGGCCGAGCCGTGCATGCATGGAAGGGTTGTGAAGGGATGGGTGTTGCTGGAACCCAAGCGGCTGCCATTGGCGGCGGCTCCGCAAGTGGTCGCGTCCCTGACACCCGATACCGAGTTGGTGCATCCGCTGAACAGCTCGCGGCCAGACGTGATCGCGGATGTGTTGCAGCAAAATCCAGAGCAATATCTGCAGCGGTGCTACGGATTTCAATTTGTCGTGCCAAATCATGTGACATCCTTTCCACTTTCACTGCGATTGGGAACGCGGCAAGTCAAGCTTGGCCACGTTTGTATGGAAGCCGCGTGCAGCGGACCGAATCGATCGTCCGGCGTGCTGGAAGGAAAATCAGGATGGTTGTTTTTAGGCAACGATACGAACCACAGCATGGATCAGCACCGAGGGACGCTGCAATTGACCCGCCGCGGACTGCGATCTTGGGTTAAGTATGCGCGAGGACTACAGCGTTTCGGCAAATCGATCCAGGCGTCTGTGGCCCTGTTGATTGCTCCAGCAAAAGAGAGTGTGCTGGGGCAATACCATCCCCTGGCGGCCGGTAAACAGAATCCGGTGCAGCAGGTTGCAGATGTCCTGCCCCGGGAGTTGCTAGTGCATCCGGTTGCAGCCATGAAAGCATGCGGCGACGATGCGTTTCTAGTCACCGACACCCATTGGAGTGATCAAGGGGCGAAGGTCGGCGCTGTGGAGCTTGCGAAAACATTGGGGTTGGCTTCGAGGGACGTGGTCGAATTGTTTGTCGATGATCGTTATCGCAGTGAGTCGATCGCGGGGGATCTCGGCTGCAAAATGAATCCTCCGCGGACATCGCACACTCAACGTCTCGATTCCTACGACCTTGGTCGCCACATCGTTTACGACAACGGATTGCGCAGCTTTGGCCGCATCTTTGTCACGCGTCATTCAAATGCCCTGGTGGATCAAACGTGCTTGATTTTCGGATCCTCTTCGAGTTACGCGATGCTAAAGTACGCAAGCCGAATGTTTGGCTGTGTGATCTTGGTTCACACCGCAGGCGGCTTGGACCCCCACTTGATTGCCGCAGTGAAACCACAGTTTCTGGTTGCACAAACGAATGCCCGTTATGTGGTCCGAGTCCCACGGTTGACTCATAGCGTACGCGATCAACTGAAGACAAAAGTCAGCAGGCTAACCGAGACAGAACGCGCCGAAGTCATCGCAAATCGTGTGTGCAACGACGCATCGTGGCTGGCCAAATCGGCCTTTGCACCCTACGACCAAATCCTCTGGTAGCGAGAGAATGCCAAGCGTTTCGGCTGGTCGAGTTCGGTGTTACGTTCTCCTGATCGTCAGCTTGGGAGAGGTACAGTTGACGAGTTACCTCTCCCGAGCGCCAGCTGGGGAGAGGTCGGATGGGCCCTTTAGGCCTCATCCGGGTGAGGGCACTGCAGCGGAGGTGCACGTTGCCAAAAAACTTCGGCTTGCTCGGTCGCAAGTCTTGGTATCGGTCGCGACCGGGGAATCCCTCACCTCTATTGAAACAGTTTTTGGCAATCCAATTCGATTTCGCATTGGTCGTCCAAACGCAGTGTTAACGGCTGCGCTGCGTCGACTGCCACTTCGTCATTTCCGGTGACGTGCAGGATGGATCGATCACTCGGGTCGAGGATCAAGTAATGCCGGACGTCGTTCTCCAGGCAAAGCGTTCGCTTGACCGTCAAGTCTCGCTCGCGAGTGGCCTCGGACAGCACTTCCACCATCACCACAGGGGATCGCTCCAAATGTCGCTCGGGTTGCTCGCCGCAAACCACCATCAAATCGGGACGGATCACCGTGTGGTTGTCCACAATCCAATCTAGGTTGGTGTAAACCTCGCAAGAACAATGGCGAAGTTTGAGCTGAGAAAGAATCTCGAAAGACAATCGCGATACCACTCGCTCGTGTGGTCCGAACGGTGACGGGCTCATCGAAACCGCCACACCGTCAATCAGCTCCCAATCCCCTTCCCAGCGGTTGTAGTCGTCGAGCGTGTAGCGAGGAATATAGCGAGGTGCAGTGCTCAAGCGATGGTCTCCATGGAATAACCGAGTGACTGGGCTTATTCTAACAGCACGAAGCGTGCAGCGCACATGCATTTCGGCCGGCTTCAGGCGGTTATTGGCCGCGCTGCAACCGCTCTAATCCATCGAGGATCAAGTCCAGGCCGAACTGCAATTCGTGCAAACCATCGTGGTGACCCGAGATCATCTCTTGCGACATCCCGTTCAGATACGGGTATTCATCGGCAGGAATCTGCGGAAGGTAAGCTTTGGCGACTTCGGCATACTCATCGGGCTGGAAAGGAAAATTCAGTTTCTGCAGCGTGAATCCGTAAACGTAACTGTCGATCGCGTTCCAGGCATGGTCGGCCATCGCGTAGGAGAAACCCGCCTCGACAAGGCATCCGATCGTGGCGTCCACGTAACGCAGCATCGCAGGACCGACATTCGGACGTGACACGATCAGCATCGTCGCCCAAGGGTGACGCATCAGGACGTTGTGGGCCGAGACGGCACGTCGCCGCATTGAATTTTTCCAGTCGCCGTCGAGCTCCGGAAGTTCGATTTCGCCAGCGACGATGTCGACGATTCCGTCGAGAATTGCATCCTTGCTGGACACGTGGTTGTACAGCGACATCGCCTCAACGCCGAGCAATTCCCCGAGTTTTCGCATCGAAAGCGACTCGATCCCATGCTGGTTGGCAAACTGAATCGCGGTTCGTAGCACGGTCTCTTTACTCAGCGAAACCTTGCGTTTTTTGCCTGCTTTTTCGCGATTTGCCTTGGATTTCTTTGCCATAAATGCCTTTTCGTCTCCTCCGTCGAGGCACTGGACCAGAAAGGGCGACAAACGCGAGCGTTATCCCCTCTCAAAAAAATTTTGCCTGTTGCCTCAGCTTACGGTGTAAGTATAACATGGAATTGCCGAAACTTACAGTGTAAGTGTTCGTGGTCCTGTGGTTCTGTTTGACGTGGAGATGAGATGAATACAGCCCCGATTGAGTTGGCGGCCACTGCCACTGACAAAAACAATGGTGAAAACCCAGCAAGCGGCGGCGTGCCCCATCGTTTGTGCCTGCCGCAGAAGACCATGAAAGCAATCATTCAAGACCGCTACGGAAGCCCCGGCGACCTCGAGTTGCGAGAAATCCCCACACCGGTGCCTGCAAAAGGTGAAGTGTTGGTGCGAGTGCAAGCGGCCGCCATTCACGTCGGAGACGTTTTTGGCGTCCGCGGCGCCCCGCTGTTGATGCGGGTGGAAACCGGGTGGCTGAAGCCAAAGTACGGTGTTCCGGGATTCGATTGTGCGGGCCGCGTCGAAGCGATTGGCGAGGGGGTTACACGTTTCCGGATCGGGGACGAGGTGTTCGGCGTATGCAGCGGCGCGTGTGCCGAGTTTGTTTGCGCCAGCGAAGACAGGCTTGTGTTGAAGCCAAACGAGATCACGTTTGAGCAAGCAGCGGCCGTTCCCACGTCCGGCCTAGCCGCGCTGCATGCGCTTCGCGATGTAGCCAAGATTCAATCGGGACAAAAGGTCTTGATCATCGGAGCATCGGGAGGTGTCGGAACGTTTGCGGTGCAGATTGCAAAATCGTATGGCGCCGAAGTCACGGGCGTCTGCAGCACCACCAACGTCGATCAGGTCCGCTCGATGGGGGCCGGTCATGTCATCGATTACACCCGAGAAGATTTTGCCGATGGAGGTACGCGTTACGATTTGATTTTTGACAACGTCGAGAACCGCTCGCTATCGGATTGTCGACGTGCATTAAAGCCGACCGGCACATTGATTTTGAACAGCGGCACTGGGGCGAGTGGGGGCGCCTTTTTATGGCGTCTGCTGAAGCCATTGTTGTTGTCGCCGTTGGTGAGTCAGCGGTTGTGCCGTTATCTGTCGACACCCAACGCGGCAGATCTAGACGTGTTGGCGGAAATGTTAACGTCGGCGGCGGTCACTCCGGTCATCGGCCGAACTTACCCGCTTGCCGAAACAGCGGACGCGATCCGGTATGTCGAAACGGGGCACGCAAAAGGAAAAACAGTCATCCGGGTTGGAGACGAAGGATGAGGAAGAACGCAGTCGCCAGCGACCTGCGAGTTTTGCAGTTTGCAAATCTTGATGCGGCAAGCGACGAAGCGCAGTCGCTGTTGCAATCGGGATACGATCGCTGTGGCAATTGGTCATTGGCACAGATTTGTCGCCATCTGCGGCTGGTCCAAGATCCCAGCATCGATGCCTATCCACGGTGGATGACACTGTTTGCATTCTTGCGGCCGGTGATGCGACGCACGCTATTGCCCCGATTGTTGCAGGGCAATTCGCCGATCGGCATTCCCACTTCGCCTATCTTCGTGCCGCCCGCAGAACTAGACGATGCCGACGAGGTGTTGTTGTTTACTCGCAGTGTGGATCGGTTCAAGTCTTACCAAGGCAAGTACGCAGCCCATCCTGGGTTTGGTCGCATGGATCGCGACGCACTTGAAACGCTCCATGCGACGCACGCTGCCCACCATCTGCGTTTCTTAAAGCCGCACCCACGATCGTAGCGGACGAGGCAACGAGTCCCTCGCAGCAAACCGTAGTGGACGAGGCAACGAGTCCTTCGCCAGTTGAAGCCCACAATGGACTCCTGCCCTAATCCACTACACCCACCTCACCGCCTACTGCTCGTTCATCAAATGCCGTTTGGCAAACTTGATGTACTGGGTCCAATCAAACTCGGTTACCGAGTGTCCGCCCGAGCGGATGTGGTAACCGATACTACCTTGGCTCGGTTCATCCACCGCTGGCATTTCATCGGCTGGCAGCCCTTCGCGACCGAGAAGCTCGTAAACCGGCGTGGCGTGTTTCGCGGCAAGGAATTCGCCTCGTGGATCAGCCCAGGTGTCCTCCACCGCACTCGCGACGTACACCGGACGCGGCGCCATCAACGCGATCAGCATGTGTTGGTCAAAGGGCAGTTGCGACTCGTTGTCGTTGTATTTGAGAAAGTTGTCGCAGAACCAATGTGGGAATGAGGTATTGATACGCGCCACCGATTCACCGATCCGGCGGCGTGAGATCGCGGCGCCACCACAGCCCGAATTATTCGAGATCACTAGCGCAAAACGCTCGTCATTCGCGCCGGCCCACAGCGACGTCTTACCCAACCGCGAGTGTCCCATCACGGCCACGCGGGTCTCGTCGATCTCGGGGACCGTGCCAAGGAAATCGAGCACGCGGCTGAGTCCCCATGCCCAGGTTGCGATCGATCCCCATTGGTCCGCAGCGGGTTTGTCGGGAAACGCGGCATGGACGCCGTTTTCAAATCCATCGTCCACATCAGGATCGACATCGCCGTAATAAAGCGTTACCAGGGCAAAGCCATTGTCGATGATTTTTTCGACCGCCCAACGTGATGCGGCGCTGCCACGATCTTCCTCGCGAGCTCGGTTGTCTGGTTTGCTGCGAACCCAGTTCTTCGTTAATGGAATATCAGCATCATCCAGCACGGTGTGATTGCCATGAAAGTTATAGGCCAAGAAAGCAGGTGCCTGCTGCGAGTCTGTGGGCATCACCACGAGTAAGTTCAGATCGCGACCGGCAAGCGTGATGACTGGTTGCCACATCGTCGCCTTGCCGCCGAGCACTTGTTTCCGCGTTCCGGCATCCTTCACTGAGATTGCATTGAATTTGTCGGTCGGGACCTTGCCGAACATCTCCGCTGCGAACTGTTCGAGGATCTGTTTGCGGCGAGCAGGCCACTGCGCCGCCGACTCAATTCCGGCCAGCGGATCAGGCAGCGTATAAGCGGGGATTTTCGACTCGTCGTAATTCGGTTTAGCGTCTTGTGCGATCGCGATGTGGGCGACGCCAATCGTTAACGCGAGAATCAGGCAACTGCGATATCGCATCATATTTACGCTTGTCCTTCAAAAGTGGTGCTGGTTCTTGATTATTAACCGTTCGTGGCCCCGTAGAGTTTAGTCGAAACTCGCCTCGTTCTCTTGGTGGCTCAAAGCGGTTTCCAAAAACCGATAGGCCGCTTCTCGCATCTCGTCTGGGAAGTCGTGATCACAATCAGGGTGACGTACCTGCAGCTGATCGGCTTTCCCGAACAGTTGATAGACGGGACGAGCCGCTGCGGCGATTCGATCGACGCTGTCGGCACGGAAATTACTGTCGCCGGTGGGAGCGACAATCAGCACCGCTCGCGGGGCGATCGCGGCAATCATCTCATGGAAGTCAAACGGGATTTCTTCGAGTCGTCCTCGGTAGTTTCGCAATCGTGGCATGTAACGTGTTTGTGTCCATCCCTGTTCTGGCAACCATTTCGCCGGGTCACCCTCAAAATAATCCACGTAGGAATCGAGTCCACAGCTGGAAACGACTGCCTTGATCCGTGGATCAAACACCGCCGTATAGACCGCATTGTGTCCGCCCAGCGAATGACCGATCGCACCGATCGGTTGGTCATCGACAAAGGGAAGTGATTGCAGCAGGTCGATCCCGCGGAGATTGTCCCAGACCGCCTTTAGCGTCCCGCTTTGCCAACCGCCAGCCTGCAAGTCGGGTTGGTAATTGGCGAGCAGTGGATAGCTGGGTGACAGCGTGACAAAGCCGCGCTCGGCAAGTTCCATCGCATACTGGCGGTTCGCTTTTCCGCCTAATCCCACAACAACGCCATAGCCAATCTGGGCGTCGGTCGGGTGTAAACAGATCACCGCCGGTCCCTTCGTGCCGCTTTCTAACAACGTTTTAGGAATACATAGATAGGCGGGCGTCTCGCAGTGTGGTTCGCTTTGGTAAGTGATTCGGCGTCGCAGATACGACCCGCAATCGACTTCCTCGATGACCCGGTATGACGGAGCTTCGCGTGGTGCATCTTCGACGGGCAGCGTCCCCATCACGCTTTGCATGGCCGCAACGATTTCGTCTCGCCGCCGCTGCCACTGGGCGATCGACTTGACCGGACGCGCGGTTCCGTTGTCGTCGTGGTACTGCAGCAGTACATCGCGAGGCAGCGATCGGCGAGCCGCGTCGACTTCAGCGGCATCGTGGTCCGTCGCGATCGCGACACTGGCAAACATCAGCAGAGCACCGCCAACGCAGTAGTTCACTCGTTTCATGGGTCGCTAGCTCATTCAATACAAGTCATTTGCACCGATCCTTTGCAGCATCCGTGTCAGTGGAGACTCATCGTAATCGATCTCGACAATTGGATGTTGGACACGAGTCAGTCGGAGCGTGAGTCTCACTCTTCGGATGTTTCAAACATCGCAGTAAATCGTCTTTGCATCTCTTCGCTAGAAACCTGTTCGATCGTCGACCCGAGTAGCCACTCATGACCAAACGGGTCGAGTACTTTGGCTGCTCGTTCGCCGTAAAACTGGTCTTTCGGTTCCATGACAAGTTTTGCGCCGGCATCGACAGCACGCTGAGTCATCGCGTCGACATCCTCGACATGCAAATGGATCGACGACCCTGATCCGCCAAACGCCTCGGGGCCCTCGATGCCGTATTCAGGATACTCGTCCGATATCATCACGGTGTAAGAACCAAATTTCAGTTGAGCATGGCCAATGCGTCCGCTCGGCTCGGCGAGCCGAAATTCTTCGGTTGCACCAAAGACGCTTTGGTAGAATTCGATGGCCGCGTTGGCGTTCCGCACTCGCAGATACGGGAAAACGTCGATGATTTTATTGGTGCTCATGAATGGACTCGCGATTGGGGAAGGGACTCCACTGCGATGGTCACAGCAAGGTATAGTGGAACCTGTCCCTGTCTGCCGAGCAAGCGAGAAAGCGAAATCGTGTATTCTATAGACCGCCGCGTCGCGACCGGCACGCGTCCACTGGTGACCGCACTTCGCTTCTGGTGCTTACCCCAACCGTCAAAAATGAAAACGAAAATTACTGCTGCTCCGAAGAACGTGGGAGCAATGAAGGTCGTGGATCGATGCTTGATCCAGCGTTCCGGTCGCGGGGCGATCAGTGGCGATCCGCCAATTTCGGTTTCGACGTTACTCAAGGCATTGCCGGCGATGTGTTCTATGACCGCTCGATGGGGCATTGCTGCATTGGTGCTGCTTGGAATGACGATGCAGGTGAGCCACTGCATTGCCGCAGAAACGTTGACGGTCGTTTCCGATTTTGAAGGCGCGTCGGTCAGCGAAGTTCAGATCGACGAAGCGACGCGGAGCGTCAGTTTTATGCCCGGTGGCGATCCCGAACGAGGGTGGCCTTGTTGGTGGTACTTTCGCGTCGATGGAATCCAACCAGACGAGACGATCACGCTGCGGTTGCATGGATCAACCGCTACGGTTGGGAAACAGAAGCCATTGTCGGCTTCTTGGGCGATGCCCGCTCGCGCGACTTACTCGATCGATGGTGAAACTTGGCTGCACACGGACAAAGGGCATCGCGATGGACAGTGGATGACCTACACGCTAACGCCCGACGCCGCGTCGGTTTATGTTGCTTGGGGACCGCCCTATACGCCGACGATGGCCGAGTCATTCGTGCGTGCGTTGGCCGCAAAATCACAGCATGCCGAAGCGACCGAATTATGTCGTTCGCGAGAAGATCGCAGTGTTCCGATGCTTTACGTTCGAGAAGGAAATTTAGAAACGAAAAAGCGATTTGGAGTCTGGGTCCAGGCTCGCCAGCATGCTTGGGAAAGCGGTTCAAGTTGGGTGGCACAGGGCTTTGGTGAATGGTTGGTCAGCGATGACGCGAATGCGACTTGGTTGCGGCAGCATGGCGAGATTTTTCTGATCCCAATCATGGATGTGGACAACACTGCAACGGGCAATGGCGGAAAGAACGCGGTGCCCCATGACCATAATCGCGACTGGTCTCCGCAACCTCATTGGAACGAGATTATGGCGGCGCAGCGAAAGATCGGCGATCTCGTCGGGGAAGGTCGCATGGATGTGTTCTTGGATCTCCACAATCCTGGTCCCGGCGACGCAAGTTTCTTTTATGTGCTGCCGCGCGACATGCTTTCCGAGCCGATGCTTAGCCTGCGTGATCGCTTCATCGATTTGGCCTATGCAAGAATCAGCAAGATGAAACCGTTGATCCCGATGAGCAACAAGCCGAAGGTGACGGGGGCGAGTTATCATCCGCTCTGGCGTCAGATTAGTTCTAACTGGGTTAGCATGAATGGAAATCCGCATACGGTCAGTTTGTGTTTAGAGACGGTCTGGAATTCTGAAAACAGCACCACCGTTGGGTACCGAGCGGTCGGGGCAAACTTGGCTGCCGCCGTCCAAGATTATCTCGCCGAGCGTCCCGCGAAATAGTAAGTCGGAGAATTTGTGAATGCATCGTGATCTCGATCCTAGCGACACCGCACAAACGCCCCCTTTTGATGCCACCGCGATCACGCGGCCTGACGATTCGTTGCTGGTCTACTATTTCATCATTTCGGTGCTGACCACCATCGGGTTTCCGATTGTGTTCCTACCGCTGTTCATCCGCTTCAAAACGCTGCAGTATCGCTTTGACGAGCAAGGCGTGTCGATGTGTTGGGGCTACTTTTTTCGGCGTGAGGTCTATTTGACCTATGCTCGGCTGCAAGATATTCATGTCACTCGCAACATCATCGAACGTTGGATGGGGCTGGCCAAGTTGCCGATCCAAACCGCATCGGGTGCCTCGGGGGCGACGATGAAGATCGAAGGCATTCGGGACCCTGAACCGCTGCGAGATTTTCTGTATCTAAAAATGCGTGACGTGAATGACGAGATTGATTCGGAATCCGAGTCGGACAGCGCGAGCACCGAGTTGCTGCGAGAGATTCGTGACGAGTTGAGAAAGTTACGCATCCAGCGTGAGGCGAATCGATGAGTCATGTTGTCGAGAGGTCGGCCGAGTGGATTTATCGTGGCATTTGGCGAATCTTGGTCGAGTGGTTTCGTGTTCCTGACAAGCCGCCGATGCTACCGAGTGCAATGCAAGGCGAATTGCGGGTGTTTCATCCGTCGCGTCGTTTTTTGACGTATTTGAAGGTGGTTTTTTGGTTGGCGTTGGTGCTGATCGACGCTTTGATTCTGGCCGGTTGGATGGTGCTCTATTGGCAATCTGCCTTTTGGGCTTGGGTTTTGGCGCTACCGGCACTCACGCTGGCAATCGTGCCAGACATCATCGCCTACATCGCACTGCATCTGATGTATGACACGATTTGGTATGCGGTGTCAGAGCGAGGGGTTCATCTTCGCCGCGGGATTTGGGTGATCACCGAGCATACGATTTCGATCGCGAATATTCAAAATGTTTCGATCACTCGTGACCCATTGGAGCAGATCTTGGGGATCGCGACGTTGGTGGTCGAAACCGCAGGTGCCTCGGCAGCCGAGGATGCGAACTCGTTGAGCGTGGGGAATCGCGTCATCATGGTCGGACTGGATAACGCCAACGAGATTCGCGAGTTGCTGATGTCCAAGGTCGGCGCAAGCCGATCGAGCGGTCTAGGGGATCCGCCGGACATCAGGCCGTCAATGCAGTGGAGTGCCACCGATCTCGCCCTACTGCGAGAGATCCGGGACGAAGTAAAAGCGATTCACCTCGCCTGAGCAGGGCTTGGAAGAGATAGTGTGTTGCATGGCACCTCTCCCGAGCTTCCGCTTGGGAGAGTTCAGGCGGGCCCTTTAGGCCTCGTCCGGGTGAGGGCCGACCGCGCAACGGAGCTTGCAGCAGGCCACTGGCTTGCTCGGTCTGCCCTCACCCGAGCAATCGCTGAAGGCTCTGCTCGACCTCTCCCAAACTCCGTTTGGGAGAGGTGACATGCGGCAAGTCACCTCTCCCGAGCTGCCGCTCGGGAGAGGTCGGGCGGGCCTTTTAGGCCTCGTCCGGGTGAGGGCCGACCGCGCAACGGAGCTTGCAGCAGGCCACTGGCTTGCTCGGTCTGCCCTCACCCGAGCAATCGCTGAAAGCTCTGCTCGACCTCTCCCAAACAAAGTTTGGGCGAGGTTACATGCGGCAAGCCACCTCTCCCGAGCTTCCGCTTGGGAGAGTTCGGGCGGGCCCTTTAGGCCTCGTCCGGGTGAGGGCCGACCGCGCAACGGAGCTTGCAGCAGGCCCCTGGCTTGCTCGGTCTGCCCTCACCCGAGCAACCGCTGAAAGCTCTGCTCGACCTCTCCCAAACTGCGTTTGGGCGAGGTGACATGCGGCAAGCCACCTCTCCCGAGCTTCCACTCGGGAGAGTTCGGGCGAGCCCTTTAGGCCTCGTCCGGGTGAGGGCCGACCGCGCAACTGAGCTTGCAGCAGGCCACTGGCTTGCTCGGTCTGCCCTCACCCGAACAATCGCTGAAGGCTCTGTTCGACCTCTCCCAAACAAAGTTTGGGCGAGGTGACATACATTTGCCTCCGGCCTTGAGATTCGCACGATCAAGTACGATTCCCTACCTCTTGGCGTTGGCCGAGGTCAGCTTGACGGGCATCTCCGGCAGCGCCTGCAGGAATGCTCGTCCGTAGGGTTTGCTTTCTAACCGCGGATCCAAGACGACGACCATTCCCTTGTCTTGTTGGGTGCGAATCAATCGTCCAAATCCTTGTCGAAATTTGATGATTGCTTCGGGCAATTGATAGTCGTTAAACGGATTGCGGCCACTGGCCCGGATCGCTTCCAATTTGGCTTCCAACAGAGGATGGTCGGGCACGGAGAATGGCAGCTTGGTGATGATGACGTTCGTCAGCGCTTCACCGGGAACATCAACCCCCTGCCAAAAGCTGTCGGTGCCAAACAGCACCCCTTTGGGATTGCGGCGAAACGCGTCCAATAGTTGCGTACGATTCTGAGTCCCCGCCTGGCTGTACAGCAGCAATTCGTTTTCAGCCAGCCATGGCGTCAACGCCGTGGCACATCGCTTTAATAAGTCGTAGCTCGTGAACAGCACAAACGCGTGTCCGTCGCTATGGCGAACAAAGCGTTTGATCTGATCGGGAAGTGCCTTTTCGAACTCGGCACGCTCTTTTGATGGATCCGGAAGTCCGCGGACGACCACCAATTTTGCTTGCTCTTTGTAATCAAACGGGCTGCCCACGCGGAGTGATAAACCACCCGTCAATCCAACTCGCGAACGATAAAAGTTGAACTTGTCATCGTTGCCAGTCGCCAGCGTCGCGCTGGTCATCACGACGCTGCGGATCATTTTGCTTTGAAACAATTGTTCGCGAAGCGTCGCGCCGACATCGATCGGCGATGCCGCTAATGTGACTCGGTCCAATCCGCGACGCGAACCGCTGCGTTCGAGCCAATACACCGCGCCGTCCAGATCGTGATTGATCCATTGCCGCAACCCCCCAGCGAGCGCCATCATGCGATCGTGAGCCGACTCAAAATCCTTTTTCTCGGATTCATCCTTCTGACCTTCTGCCTGCTCCAGCAATGATCTCGCGAGCGCTTCCATCGGTTGGCTGACGCGATTGTCGACCACGCCGGGGTGCATCACGCGCCCATTGCGAGTGCCCGAATTTTCCCACCAATCCAGGATGTCGGCAAACAGGTTGGTGGCGGCAAAGCGGCAGCGTTCGAGTTGCTTTTGAAGCCCTAGCAATTGTTTGTCGACCAGCAGCCCTTTTTGCGTGCGGTCGTTGTACAGTTTGTCAAACAGGTAATCGAATTGGCCGCTGGTCAACCGGATCCCTAGATGGTCCCCCGCAACGGCTTCGATCGTGTGACATTCGTCCAGAATGACGGCGTCATAATCCGGCAAGATCGAAACGCCTTGTTGCCGTAGGGCCAGATCGCTGAAGAACATCGCATGATTTACGATCATCAATTCGGCGTTGTTGGCACGTCGTCGCGCCTTGAAATAAAAGCAATCCTTAAAGTGCGGGCATTTTCGGCCCAGGCAATTGCCGGTATCGCTTTTCATTTCGTCCCAGACCGACGAGTCGGGGCGATTGGGGATCGTCGATAGCGAGCCATCGTTGGTCACTTCGGCCCATTTCAGTACCCCGCGAACTTGTTCGTACTGGATTTCGTTGGCCAACAGCGAAGTCATCTTCGCGGCGGTGCGGTTCATTCGCCGCAGCGACAGATAATTCGAGCGGCCTTTGACAAGCACCGAGGAAAATTCGCGAGGAATGACGCTGTTCAGCAGCGGGATGTCTTTGTGGATCAGCTGTTCCTGCAGGCTGATCGTGTGCGTCGAGATCAGGATTCGGCGTTTGCGACCGGGGTCGTTTTCGTCTTCGACATCAAGCAGCGGTTTCTCGGCCTGCCCTTGCTGCTCTGTCGCAAACAAGATCGCGGGAACGAGGTAGGCAAAACTTTTGCCGGTGCCGGTGCCCGCTTCAGCGATCAGATGTTGGTCGCTGCGAAGCGCCTTTTCCACCTTGCGTGCCATCGCAAGTTGTTCGGGCCGCGGCGTAAAATTCTTCAAACGCCGGGAAATACTGCCGTCCGCACCCAGGATCGATTCGGATTGAAGATTCTCAGACAACGAAGCAGGTCACTTGGAGCGAAGGGATAATGGGATGGACGAATCGCGAACGCTTCAAAATAACAGTCTCGCGAAGTTTGGGCGAGCGCCAACGATTCAGTTTAACCGGCGGACCGGCGGCAGAGGTCTCGTTTCCAAAAGACGGATTGGGGTTTCGGAAAGGTGGATTGGGACGCAGCCCCCACTTAATCATGCTTGCATGGTTGCATCACGGCGCAGCAGCCCTTGTAATGATCCTGGTCCATCGCCTTGCTTCCATCTGTGCCGAGTGATTTATGAGCCTTCATCGTCAGCCCTGTCCTTCGTGTGGTCGAGAACTTGAATTGCCCGCCGAGGCGGTTGGACGTTTGGCAAAGTGCCCTGCTTGTGAAGCGACTTTTCGGATTGGAGAGAATGGGGGGAATCCAGCGAGTGCCGCGCCGAGTTCGGGGCGGTCGGATTCGGTGAAACCTGACTCGGCGACCTCGGATCCAACCCCACCCGAGGCCACCACGCTCACCCCGGTGCCGCCTGCACCGCGTAGACCGCCCGCGTCGAGCGACTCGGCTAATTTTGCTGGCAGTGAAAACCCGTTTCAGTCCCCCATTGCGAGTTCAAGCGAATCGACGGGATCCGCCAGCGGTCGCCCGGTCAATCCCTATCAAGCGACGTCGTACTCGGCCGAACCCGTGCTTCAGTTAGGTGAAACCGAAATCGTCCAGCGTCCGATCGAAGACATCTTTTCGCCCACCTTGGCGATCTTTGGGGCGCGTTGGTCGCCGCTGATTTTGGCAACCCTGATCTTGGCGGTCGCGATCGGCTTGATCGTCGGGGTGCCATTTTTGTTGCTGTCGATCGTAGGCGGCATGATTGACAACGGTGCGTTACCTAACGCAGGTCCCATTCTGGCGATCGGGATGTTTTTGTTCTTTCCGCTTATGGCCTTTCTTAGTTGCTATACCACCGTGGGGTTTGCGCGTGTCGCGCTTGCGGTAGCCCGCAATCAACCGAGTCCGCTTTCGGAATTAATGCCGCCGATGAGAATTGTATTTCGCTTTGCCGGAGGATTGATTGCCTTGCTGTTCAGTATGGCCGCGCTCAGCGTGGTGGTGATGGTCGTGATCGGTTTGGTGGGCAGTTTCGAAGGTGGTCAGGTCATCGCGTTCGGGCTTGCGATCCTGGCGATGATCGTGGGGACGGTCGTCATGATTGCCGCCCAGTGGTTGCTATGGCCTTGGATTTTTGTTGTCAGCGACGGCAGGACATCCGCACTGGGATCGATTCGCGTGGGCTACCACATCACGATGAGCAACAAGATTACATCGTTGTTGATGGTGATCGTCGCGACCGTGTTGTCGATGGCCGGTTCGGCAGCCTGTTACGTAGGGCAATTCGTGACGGCGCCCTTGACGATGTTGCTGTTTGCTGTCGGCTATTTGTTGTTAACCAATCAAGCGATTGATAATCCCAAAGACTCGATCGCCCCCTACGTGCCTCCCTCTTATCCACCCCAACAAAATTGAGTTTGAATTCCATCACCCAAGTCTGGGCCGACGTCGGCGGCACATTTACCGATTGTTTCGTTGTCAGCGGCGGCGTGCGTCGTTCGGTCAAAGTGCTGAGCAGCGGGAAGGTCCGCGTGAAAACGCGGCGATGCGAGCAATCGAAACACGAATTTGAACTCGAGTCCGATACGACCGAACATCCACTGCCCGATCATTTTTGGAACGGATGTCGGGCTTCGTGGTTACGCAGCGATGGAACCGCCGTCGAAATCGGGACGGTCACCGGTTTTGAGGTGTCCAAGAACCGTATCACGATCGATGGCGGCGAACATGTCGCGGCGGAGTTCGCAAGTGTCGCCGGATCGTTCGTCTTAGAGTTGGATGCTCAATTGGAAGCCCCGGTGCTGGCGACGCGATTGTTGCTTGGGTGTCGACTTAGCGATCCACTGCCCGCATTGGCGGTTCGGCTAGGGACCACTCGCGGCACCAATGCGTTGCTGACCCGCACGGGGGCCAATACCACGCTATTGGTGACCGAAGGTTTCGCGGATGTGCTGCGAATTGGCGAGCAGGATCGGCCTGAGTTGTTCGCGTTGGCGATTCAGAAACACGATCCGCTTACCGAGCAGGTCGTCGAGGTGCGCGAGCGAATCGACGCCAAGGGCAACGTGTTGCGTCCGCTCGATGAGTCGGCGCTGCGTGAATCATTGTTGCAGGTCAAGGCGTCGGGGACCGAGTCGCTTTCGATTTGTTTGATGCACGCCCATGTCGATGACACGCACGAACGCATCGTCGAGCGGATGGCTCGCGAGTTAGGATTCGATCAGGTCAGCCGGTCGAGTGAGGTCGCTCCGCTGATCAAGTTGGTGTCACGCGCCGAAACGACGACGCTGGATGCTTATTTGAATCCGATTTTGGCGAGTTATGTTTCCCGGGTGTGGAATCAATTTGGCGGTCGTGATTCGTGTCGATTGCAAATGATGACCAGTGGCGGCAATTTGGTCGCGGGCGATACGTTTCGAGGACGCGATAGCGTTTTGTCGGGACCGGCCGGCGGAGTCGTGGCGCTTGGACAAGTCGCTAAGTCCGTGGGGGCCGCGTCGGCAATCGGATTGGACATGGGGGGAACGAGCACCGATGTCAGCCGGTACACGGGACAAGTGGGGCGATGTTACGAAGCACGCGTCGCGGGGTTGCGAGTGTTGACGCCGATGATGGACATTCGCACGGTGGCCGCTGGCGGCGGATCGATTTGTGATGTCGTGAACGGGCGAATGGTGGTCGGGCCCGCCAGCGCCGGGGCGGATCCGGGACCGGCGTGTTACGGACGCGGCGGGCCGCTAACGATCACCGATATCAACCTGCTGCTGAAACGGTTGCCGGTGGATCGGTTCCCGTTTCCGCTGGATGAAATGGCCGCCAAACGCCGGATCGAGGAAGTCGCAAAGCGGTTGCCTGATTCGGTCGAAATCCCCAGTCTGGAGACACTCGCCGAAGGCTTTTTGCAGATCGCTGTGACGCACATGGCCGAAGCGGTCCGCACCGTCAGCACGGCCGAAGGCAACGATGTGCGTCAGATGACATTGGTGGGGTTCGGTGGTGCGGCGGGCCAGCATCTGTGTCGTGTCGCCGATTCGCTAAAGATGAGCCAAATCATTGATCATCCTGACGCCAGTATGCTGAGCGCTCTGGGGATGGGACTGGCCGATATTGGCCGCGTCGTGACACGAGGCGTCTATGCAAAATTGGACGACGCAGCTTCCGAAGGGATCTCGCAGATCGCTGCAGAGCTTCGCAGCGAAGCGGACTCGATGATTGCCGAAGAAAACGTCGACCATGTGCCGGTCAAGTATTCGTTTGAATGTGATATTCGCTACCGAGGCACCGAGTCGTCGTTGCCGATCCCTTATCAATCGCTGGCGAACCAATCGGAAAACACTTCGGCTGCATCGCTTGCCCAGCGGTTCAACGACAAACACTTGCAAACCTTTGGGTACAACCAACCTGGCCGTGACCTTGAATTGGTGGCCGTTCGCTGCGAAGCCAAACTGTCACCATCAACGTCGCTTCAGCAGGACGCCGTGGTGAATTCGCCGGATGCGGACGCACACGAGCAACCGAAACGCTGGAGCGATTGCCGTCGGATCGAGCGATCGCAGCTGAGTGAAGGGGACACGATCACTGCGCCGACCATGGTCATTAGCAGCGATTCCACTTTGGTGGTCGAGCCTCATTGGGTCGGCAAGGTTTTAGCCGGCGGAGTGATCGAGTTGCGTCGCGAATCCGAGTCGGACTTTGGTCACGACGCCACTCCGGAAAACGATGCGGTGCTATTAGAAGTGGTGGCTCGGCGGCTGCAGGGGATTGCCGATTCGATGGGCGAGGTACTGCGCCGGACCGCTGTCAGCGTGAACGTGAAGGAGCGTCGCGATTACAGTTGTGCGGTGTTCCGAGGCGACGGGTCGCTGATCGCCAATGCCCCTCATGTTCCGGTTCACTTGGGAGCGATGGGGCATACAGTTCGACGATTAATCAGCGTCTATCCGTCGATGTCTGCGGGCGATTGTTATCTCAGCAACGATCCCTTTTCGGGCGGATCGCATCTGCCGGATATCACGGCAGTCACGCCGGTGTTTTGTGATCGAGCGGTCAAAAGTGGTCGGCCTGATTTCTTTGTGGCCTCAAGAGCTCATCACGCCGAGATCGGCGGTCGCACGCCCGGATCGATGCCGCCGGACGCCACTTCGTTGGCCGAAGAGGGAGTGCTGATTCGCGATTTTGCCATGGTTCGCGACGGAGTTCATTTCGAAGACGAGTTGAGGACGTTACTCAAGGGGGGGCGTTATCCATCGCGAAACGCCGAGGAGAATTTGGCTGATTTGGCGGCCCAGCGTGCTGCGGGCGAAGATGGCGTTCGGGCGCTCGTTGAGATGGCGCAAACCTATTCGGTGACGCAGATTGATTACTACATGCAGCGATTGTTGCAGGTCGCCGGTGATACCGCTCAAGCCTGGATTCGCACCCTTCCCGATCATCCGATGTCGTTTACCGATTCGCTGGATGACGGCACCGCGATCGCGGTCACGCTGTGTCGCCAAGATGATCGGCTGAAGATTGATTTTACTGGAACGGCTGCGGTTCACGCGTTCGGTTTCAATGCGACCAAGGCGATTGTGACCGCCGCTGTGCTTTACGTCGTACGGATGGTTTCGGGATCCAATTTGCCGCTGTGTGATGGAGTGCTTCGCGATATCGATTTGGTGATTCCCACGGGATTGCTAAATCCACCGGCCGATGAGGACCCGGCAAAATGTGCTGCGGTCGTCGCCGGCAATGTGGAAACGAGCCAGCGAGTGGTTGACGTGTTGTTGGGGGCGCTGGGCGTCGCGGCCGCGTCGCAAGGGACGATGAACAACGTGTTGATCGGAGATACTACGTTTGGTTTTTATGAAACCATCGGGGGCGGATCGGGAGCGACGGCCGAACAGGACGGCGCCGATGCGGTCCACACGCATATGACCAACACTCGGATCACCGACCCCGAAGTGATGGAGAGCCGATTGCCGCTGCGATTGCACCGGTTTGCGATCCGCCATGGCAGCGGCGGCGCAGGACTTCACCGTGGTGGTGACGGCATGATTCGCGAGTTCGAGTTTCTAAAACCGCTGACACTGTCGTTGATCACCGGTCGACGAACGCGTCCTCCGTATGGTGCGGCCGGAGGGGGCGACGGTGCGGTAGGCCAAAACACGCTGGTGCGATCAGGGAAATCCGAGTTGCTACCATGGGCAGTTTCGATTCAGGTTGACGCTGGCGATCGTTTGATCATCGAGACCCCCGGCGGTGGCGGTTGGGGAGGCGAAGAGGTTGGTTGATTCGGGAATCCGTAGCGAGTCGCTTGTGAGAAATAATCACGATAGTGAGGTTTAATCCGCATTATCAGGCGATAACGGTTAAGTGAACGAACACTTGGACCGCTTTTGCTTCGTGGCGGCTTCCGCAGACGTTATAATACAGCCCACGCCCACCTATGCTCTGCGTCGATCCCCCAAGCCAATTTCGACGCTCTTCGCACCAAAATCCGGATCCCTCCTTCGCCAGGAAAGCCATCCATGATTCATGCTCGAATCGCTATCTGTTTTTGGCTCGTATTTCCGCTCGCCTCAGTAGCTTATTCGAAGACCATTGATTTTGGCCGCGACGTACGTCCCATTTTGTCGGATCACTGTTTCGCTTGTCACGGGCCCGACGAAGAGCATCGTGAAGCGGATTTGCGTTTGGATACGTCCGAGGGGGTGTTGGGAGCGGTCGAGCCCGGCGAGCTCGACAACAGCGAATTGATCACGCGGATTCTATCCGATGACGCTGACATGCTGATGCCGCCGCCAAAGTTTGGGAAGCCACTCAGCGGCGAACAAATCGAAACGCTCAAGCAATGGGTCGATCAAGGTGCTGCGTATAGCGAGCATTGGGCATTTCAGACGCCTCAGAAAACCACGGTTGATGGTCGCGAGATCCGTACGGCCAGCACCGCGATTGATGCGTTTATCAACGCCGAATTGGAACAGGTCGGGCTGGAACCCAACGGGCCTGCCGATCGCCGAACGCTGTTGCGACGAATTTGTTTCGATCTGACCGGTTTGCCGCCGTCTGATCGCGATGCCGAGTCCTTCCTGAATGACACATCGCCGGATGCGGTCGAGCATTTGGTCGACCGTTTGTTGGCGTCGCACCATTACGGCGAACACATGAGCCGGTATTGGTTGGATTTGGTGCGATACGGCGATACCCACGGATTGCACTTGGACAATTACCGCGAAATGTGGCTGTACCGAGATTGGGTGATCAACGCATTCAATAGCAACATGCCGATGGACCAATTTATCACCGAGCAATTAGCTGGTGATTTGCTTCCGGATGCCACCGTTTCGCAAAAGATAGCCAGCGGTTTCAATCGCTTGAACGTTACCACCAACGAAGGCGGTTCGATTGTCGAAGAGGTGTTTGCACGCAACGTGATCGATCGCACGGATGCGTTTGGTACCGTTTTCCTGGGCCTGACAACCGGCTGCAGCGTGTGTCACGACCACAAGTTTGATCCGATCACCACGACCGACTATTACTCGTTGTCCGCCTTCTTTAACAGTCTGGACGGCAAGGCGATGGACGGCAACGTCAAAGATTCGGCGCCATCGATCAAAGTGCCTACGGCCGAACAAGCAAAAGAGATTGCTGAGTTTGACGAAACGCTGCGTGACATTCGCGAGCAGATGGATGGCCCCATCGAATCCGTCGATCAAGCTCAACTGGTTTGGGAACGCGGCCTCGGCAGTAGCGAACCGCCTGCGTGGACGGTTCTCGCCCCTGAATCGGCGGTGTCCGACGCCGAGGTGGAAATGAAAATCCGCGAGGATCATGCCGTCGAAGTCGTGGGCAAGGTCGCTGCCAAAGACACGACGACGATCCTCACTCCTTTGCCCGCCAACACGCCTTGGAGATCGTTGCGGTTGGAAGCACTGGTGAATTCGTCCGAGGAACGAGTCGGATTGTCATCCAACGGCAATGTGGTGTTGTCGGAAATCGTGCTGGAGATGCAACATGGCGACGATCCCGAGAACTGGATTCCCGTTCCGATTCGCGGTGCGATCGCCGATATCGAACAAACCAACGGCGCGTTCGCGGTCACCTATGCGATCGATGGTAAAATCAAGCCCAACGAAGGCTGGGCGGCAGCGGGACACGAGCAAACCGGTGGTCGAACCGCATGGTTCGATCTCGGCACGCTGTTAACCGAAACCGCCGATGCGAAGCTGCGGGTACAACTGAAGTACCAGTCACAGTTTTCACAGCATCAATTTCGCACGGTTCGCTTGTCGTTGTCCGAGACGATGCCGACCGCTCCGGAATCAAAACAAATTCAGCGAGGTCCGATTCACAGCATCGGTCCCTTTGCCGTCGCCACGACCGAACTGAGTTACGAGCAATCGTTTGCATCGCAAGCCGCCGCGTTCGATCCGAACCAAACCTTCACGTATGAGGGGAACCAGTTCCAATGGCAGCTGCGTGAGGACCTTGCCGAAGTCCGCGTGAATTCGCTTGAAACGGTGCCAGATCACGGCAGCGTGAATTTGTTGCACCAAACCGTGACGTCCCCGGTCGCACAAAAGACGACGTTGTTGCTGGGGACGAGCGATGGGCACGTCGTTTATCTCAATGGAAAACAGGTCGCAATCTCGCAAGGTTCGCAGGACATCGATCCGCTCGGTAAAGAGATCGAATTGGATTTGAAGCAAGGAGACAACGATCTGTATATCAAGGTGGTCAATCATGACGGCCCTTCGCTGGTTTGTTATGCTTATCGATCGCCGATGGTGCAGGTGTCTCCGTCGCTTGTGAAGCTGTTGGAAACGCCGGTGTCTGAACGCTCGGCGGCGGATCGTGAATCGCTGCGAACGTATTACCGCAGCGTCCATTGCACTCACCCCGATTGGCAAGTACTTGTTGATCAAGCCAAAGGGATCGCAGCCGCCAAGGAAAAAGTCGAGAGCGAATTTCCTACCACCTTGGTTTGGAAAGAACTTGAAAAGCCACGCAAAGCTCATATTTTGCTGCGTGGTGCCTATGACCAACTCGGGCCCGACGTTTCCCGGACGACGCCCGCGTTTTTGCCTGCGATGGAAGACAGCGATCCCAAAGATCGATTGGGATTGGCAAAGTGGTTGTTGTCCGACCAGCATCCGTTGACCTCACGCGTCGCGGTCAACCGGTTCTGGCAACAAATCTTCGGCACCGGGTTGGTGAAGACCAGCGAAGATTTCGGCAGCCAAGGCGAACAACCGAGTCACCCGGAATTGCTCGATTGGTTGGCAGTCGATTTTCGCGAACAGGGATGGGACATCAAACGATTGATGAAATCGATCGTGATGAGTGACACCTATCAACGATCGGCGAAAGCCGAGCCGATCCAATTGCAGGTCGATCCACGCAACCGTTTGCTGGCTCGCGGCCCGCGGTTCCGGCTCGATGGCGAGATGCTGCGGGATCAAGCGTTGGCGGTATCGGGATTGTTGGTGGATCAATTGGGCGGCCCCAGTGTGAAACCGCCACAACCTGCGGGGCTCTGGTTGGCGGTGGGCTATTCCGGAAGCAACACGGTTCGATTCAAAGCTGATGAAGGCGACAAGATCTATCGACGCAGCGTCTATACGTTTTGGAAACGGACCAGTGCACCGCCGCAATTGTCGACCTTTGACGCACCAAGTCGCGAATCGTGTATCGCTCGTCGCGAGCGGACCAACACGCCGCTACAAGCGTTGTTGTTGATGAACGAGACTCAGTTTCTCGAAGCCGCGAAACAATTGGGGCGGCAAATCACCGAGCGATCCGATCTGCAAACCGCCGAAGAAAAGATCCAGTGGGTGTTCGAGCGAGTAACGATGCGGCCCGCCTTGGCCGCGGAAACAAGCGAATTAACTCAGTTGGCCGAGGATTTGATGCAGCACTATGCATTGCAGCCCGAAGCTGCCGAGAAGTTGGTGGGGACATCGTCGGCGGAATTGGCGGCCTGGACGATGGTTTGCAGCACGCTATTGAACCTGGATGAAGTGTTAAACAAGTAGCGTGTTAAACAAGTAGCCCGGTCGAGTGAGTGGCAGCACGCCGAAAACGAATTCAGCCAAACCGTAAACAAGAGAACGATCATGCAAACGAATCCGCATTGGGAACAAATGACGCGGCGAGCTTTTTTCTCGCGATCGTCGGCCGGGATCGGTGCTGCGGCATTGGCGTCGTTGGACGCATCGGCGGCACCCGCAGCGGCGGCCAATCGCGGCGCGGTCGGAGGGCTGCCGAATTTGCCTCATCATGAACCCAAGGCTCGGCGGGCCATCTATTTGTTCATGTCCGGGGCGCCGAGCCAGATGGACATGTGGGATCACAAGCCGGCGATGGCGGATTGGTACGACAAGGATTTGCCCGAGTCGATTCGCAAAGGGCAGCGGTTGACCACGATGACCAGCGGTCAGGCTCGCTTTCCCATCGCCCCGAGCATTTACAAGTTTTCGCCGCATGGGGCCGCCGGAACGATGGCTAGTGAGCTGATTCCTCACATGGCCAGCAAAGTCGACGATATAGCCTTGATCAAATCGATGTATACCGAGGCGATTAATCATGATCCCGCCATCACCTACATTTGTACGGGCAACCAATTGCCCGGCAAAGCGAGTCTCGGGTCGTGGCTGAGCTACGGTTTAGGAACCGAAAACGAGAATTTGCCCGCGTTTATCGTGATGACCGCTTCGTGGACTGGACGCAAAGAAGCGCAAGCCCTTTACAACCGATTGTGGGGCAGCGGGTATTTGCCGAGTAAGTATCAAGGGGTGGCACTGCGAAGCAGCGGCGATCCGGTGCTGTATTTGTCCAATCCCGATGGCGTCGACCCGGCGGTGCGTCGCCGGATGCTCGATTCGCTGTCGCGGCTCAATTCCGCAACGGCGGACCGACTCGGCGATCCGGAAACGCATGCGCGTATCGCTCAGTACGAGATGGCGTTCCGGATGCAGACCAGTGTGCCTGATTTGACCGACATCAGCGATGAACCGAAATACATTCTCGATCTGTACGGCCCTGACGTGACGACGCCGGGAACGTTTGCGAATTGTTGTTTGATGTCGCGGCGGATGGCGGAACGTGGCGTCCGTTTTACCCAAATTTTCCATCGAGGATGGGACCAACACGGGGCGTTGCCGAAGGATCTGCCGAATCAATGTCGCGACGTCGACCAGCCCTCGGCGGCGCTGTTGACGGATCTGCGACAGCGGGGGATGCTGGACGATACGCTGGTGGTATGGGGCGGTGAATTTGGCCGTACGATTTATTGCCAGGGCGGATTAACGAAGACCAATTATGGTCGCGATCATCATCCCAAATGCTTTACCGTTTGGCTGGCCGGCGGTGGGGTCCAAGGAGGGGTGGTGCATGGCGAAACCGACGAATTTAGCTACAACGTGGTCAAAGACCCCGTGCACATTCATGACCTGAACGCCACAATCTTACATCTAATGGGGATTGATGATCAGCGGTTTACGTATCCATTTCTTGGTCTTGATCAACGTTTAACAGGGGTCGAAGAAACCCGAGTGGTGAGTGAGATCTTGAGTTGATCGGCTCGCCGTCTGTCAAAAACTCTCATCCACACGATCTACTTTGCAAAACGAAACACTTATTGCCCTGCTAGGCCCGTCCGCGGATCCCGTTGCGGCGGGTTGGCGATTAAGAGAACTTGCCGAAAACGATTCTTACCAAGGCGCGGATCTGATCTCGCAGCTGAGCGAGCAAGACGACCTCGTGCGTCGCTCGGATCCCGCGATCTTAGGCGGACTGCTGCATGTCGTGCACGGCCGCGTGATTCGAGCGGCCGCAGAGAGTCGTGGCGAATCGTTTGCCGAAGTGGATGCCGAACACATCCGGCGACTCGATCAAGCATTGCCCGAGGCGACTCCGAATCGTCACTTGCTTTTGCAGTTGTTGGCGATGATCCAATCCGATCAATCGCTAGCCGTATTGATGGATCGGTTAGAGCAGTCGCCGCCGCAAAAGTGGATGGACGCGGCTCAGGCGATCAGCCCGCTGATGCAAAATCGTCAGTGGAAAATCGGACTCGTGTTCCCGCGGCTGCTGCAGTGTTTGCAATACCCATCGTTGGCGGCACCAACATTGGATCTGGCCAATTTCTTGGTGCGAGAACGCAACGTGTCGCCGCATCCGGCGGCTGAAAACCTAGCGATGCTCAATCACTTGTTGGGCGAAGTCAGCAATCGGTTGGGCCGATTCGAAGAGAATCCTCACGCCTTTGGTGACGACGTCGAAACGGTGCAAGCGACGTTGGGCGAGGCGGTCTCGTTGGCGGTATCGCTGTGTGACGCAGTCGGGTTGATCGGCGACGAATCGTCGATTGGAAAATTGAACCAGACCGTTGAATTAAAACATCGCCGGGTGCAGTGTGAAGCCGCCGGAGCGCTGGCACGATTGAAAGATGAACAAGGCATCAAGCGGTTGTTGGAATTGACGGCCGATCCCGCCGCCCGACTGCGAGCGATCGCGTATGCCGATGAACTTGGATTAGGAGATCAGATTAATCCCGAATTGCGATCCGATGTCGCCACGGCCGAAGCAGAGATGTCATTGTGGTTGACTCAGCCGCAACAAATGGGGGTGCCACCGACATCGCTCGAAGTGGTTGATTCGCGGCGGATGTTGTGGCCGAGTTTTACTGATCGCGTCGATGTCCATCTGGTGCGATTCGAATACAGTTTCGGCGAGAAAAAATATAGTAATGTTGGTATCACCGGGCCGGTCACCTTTGCATTTTCCAGCGACGTCGCCGATCTTCCGCTCGAAGACATTTATGCGATCTATGCGGGGTGGCACGCGGAACACCCTGAGATTTTTGCGATCCCGGCAGATCAGTTCAACGTCGCTCAACAACGTGCGATGAAGGACTACGTCAAGCATCTCGAATCATTAGAATACGAAGAGATCAAACCGGCGCTGCTCGGTTTTTTCTTGGATGAACAAGCGGGGGTATTCAACGCCGTTCGCGACTCGACCGAATGTGTCGTGGTGACCGATGGCTTGGAAACGATCGACCAAGCGGTTGCGGGGCGAGCGCGGCCGTTGACGCCCGGGGACGTATTCAATCTGTACAAGGGACGCAAGATGCTGCGGACCTTCAATCCTTCGTCGGACGTGTGATGGCAATCAAATTAGGTCCTATCCAGGATGCGGAAAATCGAATCAAGCGAGATTTCACCGAGTTTTCGCGGCTCTGGAGTGAGGTCCGCCAAGATTGGCTCGACGACCGCTGTCGCCAATTCGAGCAGCAGCATCTGACGACGATCGGACCAAGTTTAAGCCGCGTTTCGGCCGCACTGCAAGAGTTTTGTGACGTGATTCGCCGCGCCGATGACGCACTTAAGGATGATCTGGTGAGCTCGGACAGGTTAGAATGAAGTGTTGGCTGTCCCCGAGAACCGTCCTTGTCAACTGCCTTGATTGACGCTGTCCTCCTGAAAAACGCTGCGAACAATGAAAGATTCATCGGTTGGTCCCGTCGGACTGTTAAACCCCACTCGCCAGCGTCGGTTATTGGAGGGGTTGGAAGACCGGTTTCGCTCGAGTGTGGCCGAACATCAATCGCTGATCGAACGTCATGCCAAGGAAAGCGAAAGCGAAGAAACGACGCTCGGGTCGCAGCGTGCGGTTAAAACCGATGCTTGTCGGCACATGCGTCGCGGCATGCTGTTGGAATGGGACGAGCAGGAAGAGAAGCTGACCAGCCAATACGAAGCATTTGCGATCAAAAACCGCCAAGAACTGAATCGGCTCGGCGCGGTCTATCGCAAAAAAGCCAGCGTTTGGAAGGATGCGATCGAACGCAAAGTCAAAGCGCGTTGCACTGCGATTCACCATCAATACAACGAACGCAAAGACAAACCGGGGATCCACCGCGACAAAGAGATTGAACAGATCGATCAATCGCTTAATCGGATTTACGGCGACGTGGAATGGGCGCGGGCGTTGACGTTGCGGCGTTTGGATCAGCTACCCGAAGTGCCGCCGCCGGAAACACCCGAGGACAATCAACGGTTGCCTGCACCGCAGGATGTTCGCGAAGCGCTCGAGGCCATCGATACATTGACGCGGCGGTGTAAACAAACCGTGACGCAAATGCAGACCGGGGCGGCGTCCAAAATCGTCGACTCCTTCTACCTGCCCGCTGGCGTCGGCGTCTTTATCGTGATCTGGGCGCTGGCCGTGTTGATGATGAAGTTCGATCCGCCCTGGATACCCATGGCTGCCGGAGTCCCGATCGCCGGGGTCATCGGGTTCACCATCTTCCTGTTGTTGATGATGCCGCTGAAACGGATGACGCGTCAATTGCACCCAGTGGTCGAACGGATTGCCGAAGCGGCCGAAGAAGCAGCCGAAGCGGGTCGGAAGATTGCTGCTCGGACTGCCAAAGAAGCCGAGGTGGAACTGCTGAATCAACGCGATGCTCATCTGGAAACCGCGGCCCGGTGGCGGACCGAACAACTCACCCTGCTCGAACAAACCATCAACACCGAACGGGAACAAGCCAAACAAAAATTGCTCGCGGCCCTCAGTAACGCCAACAACGAATACAAGACCGCGTGGAATCGAGTCAGCGAAACGATGTTGGCCAAAGCCGATTCGTTGGCTAACCGTATTTCGACGGATTTGGCCGACACCGAACAAACGTTGACCCAGCAGCGACTTGCCGCGGCCGAGCGACGCGATGCCGAACGAACTCGGTTGGTCGAGCGATTGGAAAATGGGGTCGAGCGAGGACTTCGCCGCATTTCCGAATCCACCAAGCGTGTGCGTTCACGATTCCCCGATTGGCAAGCCGTGGTCGACGGCGATTGCCCAAGCGATGCGACCACCGACTTTATTCCGGTGGGACAATTGAAGGTCGATCGCCGTTTGCGTCATGTGCTCGATGCCTCGGCTAGCCAAAATGGAAGCCCCACCCCGTCGCACCAATCGTCGTCTGTATCGGCAGAACTAGTGGGCAACCCAGTGACAGGCAACCCAGTGTCGGGAAATCCGATGACGGGCAATACGATGACGTTGGCTGATATCAGCGTTCCCGAATCGATGCCGGTCGTGCTGCACCGACGATTGCATTGTGGTTTGTTGATCTCGGCCAAGTCAGCGGACTTTGGTCAAGCCATCGATGTCGCTCATCAAGTACTGTGGCGTGTCTTGACTGGAGCGGCTGCCGGGCGAGCCAAGTTGACGTTGATCGATCCGGTCGGACGCGGTCAAAACTTTACCAGTTTCATGGCGCTGACCGACCACGATCCATCGCTTGTGGGGCATCGCGTTTGGGCGAGCGAGACACAAATCACCGAGCGGCTCGGTGAAATTGCACAGCACGTCGAAGATGTACTGCAATCGAGTTTACGAGATCGATTTCAGCGAATCGAAGATTACAACGAACTTGCCGGTTCGATGGCGGAACCCTATCGAGTGATCGCGGCGATTGGTTTTCCCGAGGGGCTGACGCGAGACGGTTACAAGCATCTGCAAGCACTCTTGGAGAGCGGGCTTCGGTGTGGCATTTTTTGTGTCATCGTTTGTGACAAATCCAAGCCGTGGCCGGCGGAAACGCCGTTGCCGAAGACCGACAAATTGCTGCGAATCGATCTGAACGATGATGGCGAATGGCGAGTGGTTCAGGATGGCTTGGATGATTTGCCCTTTGAACCAGATCCCTCGCCGCCAATGAAGTTGCGGCCGGCACTGGTCGAGCAAGTCGGTAAGGCGGCGCTGGCCGCATCACGAGTCGAGATTCCGTTGGCGGACATCCTAAAAGACAGCCAAGCCGCCGGGGGCTCGACCGCCGACCGCATCAAGATTCCTATCGGCAGCCAAGGAGCCAATCGGCATCTGCCGCTCGATTTGGGCGAAGGTGTCCGCCAACATGTGTTGATCGCCGGGAAAACGGGCTCGGGGAAAAGTACGCTGCTGCATGCGATTATCACGTCCGGAGCGTACCGCTACACGCCGGACGAGTTGCAGTATTACCTGTTGGACTTCAAAAAAGGCGTCGAGTTCAAACCGTACGCCGACGCGAGCTTTCCGCATGCTCGGGTGATCGGAATCGAAAGCGAACGCGAATTCGGTCGCAGCGTGCTGCAGCGTTTGGATGAGGAACTGCAGCAACGAGGCGAAAAGTTTCGTGCGGCTGGCGTGCAGGAGCTGGGGGAATATCGTAAGAAGAGCGGGCAAACGATGCCCCGCATCATGCTTGTCGTCGACGAGTTTCAAGAGCTGTTTGTTCGTGACGACCGCTTGGCAGGCGATTGTGCGATGTTGTTGGATCGTTTGGTCCGGCAAGGTCGTTCGTTCGGGATGCATGTCATCTTAAGCAGCCAATCGCTCGCCGGGGCGTATTCATTGCCGCGGGCAACGCTGGGGCAAATGGCCGTCCGAATCGCGATGCAGTGCAGTGAAGCAGACGCCGCATTAATTCTGGCCGACGACAACACCGCTGCCCGGTTGATCAGCCGTCCTGGGGAAGCGATCTACAACGATGCGGGCGGATTGATCGAAGGCAACCAACCGTTTCAAGTCGCGTGGTTGTCCAATACGGCCCACGGCGAAATGCTGCAGTCGATTGCGACACGAGACCAGGGGTACGTCCAATCGCTGCCTCCAGCGGTCGTGTTCGAAGGCAACCGGCCTTGCCGCTGGACCCCGCTACTGGCAAACCAAGTGGTGTCCTCGCCTGAGGACAAATCGCTGTACGGGCTGCTTGGCGAAGCCGTTGAAATCGGGCCTCCGGTCGCCGTGAAACTGACTCGTGATACGGGCCGTAATTTATTGGTGATGGCGCCGGCGGATTCACGCGGAGCGGTTATCGCCACGTGCGTCGCAAGCTTCTGTAAATCCGATCCGCGTACCGAAGTGATCTATTTCGATGGCGCACGCGTCGATGACGGCGAGTCCGTCGGGCCGTGGCTGGGGGAATCGGGAATCCCGTCGAAAATCATCAAGCTTCGTGACGTCGAAAACGAGATGGTTCGCGTGCATGGGATCGTTAAAGAGCGGATGAAGGAGGAGGGCGATTTTCCTCCCATCGTTTTGGTGCTCGATCCACTTGAACGTTTTCGTGACTTGCGACAAGACGAATCGTTTAACTTTTCGCTCGACGCGGCAGCGAGTTCGCTCAGCGGGGCGACCGCACTGCAGGAGTGTCTGCGAGATGGGCCCGCCGTCAATGTGTTTACCATCGTCATCAGCGGATCAGCCGAAACGCTGTCGCGATGGTTGCCACGGGCTTCGCAGCATGATCTAGAGTTGCGAGTTTTGGGGCGTATGAATGCGTCGGATTCCGCGCTGCTGATCGATACCCCCATGGCTTCGGAATTGTCGGCGGCGACGATGCTGTTGTACGATGACACCGATGGGCGGATTTGCAAGTTTCGCCAGTGTGACCTTCCCAACGCAACCGATGTCAAAGCTTGGTTGACGCCCTCCTAATCCCCGCGTCGCTTGATGCTTCGTTGATTCCGTTGTGGACGCACAAAAACGCTCTCCCTGCAGATCCAGCCCCTTCCCAAATCCAGATGAGTCGCCGCTCCTCAAAGGAGCGGCCGCGTAAATCGCTAATCTCGACCGCGAGTGACATCAATTTGATCAATTCTCCGCGCAGTCAAAACGACTTCATTCGTTGAGCTTTGTTTCGTGAAACACGAAGAAAACGTTGTTTTCTCCATTTGGCATGCTCCGTGCGATGTGAAACTCACATCACTCACCCGCTTTTTCCTGGAGCTCCAAAGATGTCACGTTTGTTCGCCATTGCCGCTGTGTTCTCGGTCCTTTTCGCTAGTGGCCAAGCCGACGCGCAAGTCACCGCGTCACCCCATTACCCGCATTCGCAACCCTATCACGGGCCGGTGCATGGCGGTGATTGGGGCCATGACTATTGGCACGCTCCGCCGCATGTTCCCAATGTTGCCCAATTGGACGAGTACGCGGACCAATTGGCCAAAGTCGCTCGCCATCTGCACGAGGACGCCCACAAGTTGTCTCAGGACTACGAGCATTCGCATTCGATTGAAGGCTACGTCGATCAAGTCGATCGTCTGCAACAACACATGCATACGATTTTGCACGAAGCCGTTGAACAGAATCGTCTTTCGACGGGGCTGCTCTCGCACATCAAGAGTGATGTTCGTCAAGCCAAAGCGTTGTTTTCGCGGTTGTATGGCGAGCTACAACACCAAGGTTTTGATGGAGCCCGCACCAACGACTTCTACGCGATGGCTCACATGCGAGAGGTGATTGTTACGGAAGCCAATCCCTTGATTCGTCAATTAGAGATTGAGTTGTACGGGTACTCGCATTCAAGTGATATTTACCATTCCCATCGCCGCTCACTGCATACACCTTGGTATGGCCACCACGGCGTCTACCCGCATCATTAGTTAACGTCGCCGGTATCCAAGTGCAGCCGCCCCATGCCGTCCGCTGTGGCACTTAACGGGCGGTTTTGTAGCGGAGCGGCGCGTCGCCCAGTGAGGCCAGCTACGCGTGGCGTGTTTATTCCGATTCGGCGGCGATGACCAATCGGCCTCGCATTCCACTTCTTAGTCGTGTTTGAGGGTTACTGACGGTCGCCCACAATCGCACTTGCCCCGTGACCGGATGGACTTCGGGGGAAACGAAGGTCACGTTGCCGCTGAACTCAGCAGCGCGATCCGATTCTGGATCGGCTCGAGGAAGTTCGTCGCAAACAAATTGCACCTGCCGACCGACCAATTCCGATCCATATTTGCGGCCATCGATAAAGCATTCCACGCGAATGGGATCGAGGGAAATGACTCGAATCAGCGGCTTGCCGGATTCGACCGATTCACCGGGTTGAACCGTGATCTCGGCGACTTGACCTCCGACGCTGGCGCGAATCGCATGATCGCGAACGCGTTGTTCGGCAATCTTTACCGCAGCCAACTTCTCGCTGGTGTGAGCAATCGCAACTTGTTGTTTGTGTTCGGCTTGCTCGATCGCGAGGATCGCTTGATCGAGAACCAGTCGCAGTTTCTCGACTTCCGAGTCGCTGATTGCCCCTGGGAATTTCTCATTGGCTTGTTGCGACTGCTCCAATTGACGGACATGAAATTCCTTGGCTCGACGGGCGTAACGAGCGTCGACATCGCTGTCGCTCTCTAGCTTCGCCGCCCGGTGAGCCGCCACGGCGGCTTCCAGTTCAGTGCGGAAACGCTGGTCGTCCAACTGGATCAACAACGCATCCGGTTGAACCTTGTCGCCTTCTTTGACCAACACCTTCTCGACCACTCCAGAAATTGGCGAAGCGATAAAGGTGTTGTGGATCAGCGAGACTTGGGCTTCCGAGACATCGAGTTGCGGTGGCTTGGCCGGTTTCTGGGCGAAGCTTTGCGTTGTGCTGATCAGCGCGATTGCCATGCCGCCAAACAGGGAGGCGGCGGGGATGAAACGGATGATCATGAGCGAACTCGGAGTGTCAAGAATGAATGGATTCGTGCGATGGGTCCGCCCATTGTGAATCGAGTGCGAGCTACAATCAATGCTTAGTCATTGACGCGATTTTTGTTTAAGGAAAACAAACGATGGACGATACCTCCACTCTCGCTCTAGTCATCTCGACCGTCGAATCGGAAGCCGACGCAAAGCGATTGGCAAACGAATTGGTCACCCAGTCGCTTGCCGCTTGTGTGCAGATTGATGGCCCGATTCAGAGTGTTTATCGCTGGAACGGACAAATCGAACAGGCCAGCGAGTATCGTTTGATGATCAAAACCACACTAGCGGTGTGGCCCAAACTAAAAGAACGTCTAGCGAAAATGCACCCGTACGATGAACCCGAAATCATCATGCTGCCGATCGGCGGATCGAGCGACGGCTATCAAACCTGGGTCGTCGACCAAACCACTTGACGCCGAAGTAAGTCTTCCAGTGGTCCTTCGCTGTTCAACGCTAAGGTCGTGAACGGGACGCTAAGGTAGTGGACGAGGCAACGAGTCCCCGCAGAATCGGTGACAAGGCGGGACTCGTTGCCTCGTCCACTACACATTCACGACACATTCACTACAGCAGCACAATCACGCCGGTGACCGCTGCACCGATGGCCGCCACTAGCACGGCCGAGGCGGCGGTGTCCAGCGCGTCGCCGATTTCGGGATGACGCTGTGCGTGAAGCACGCGAACTAGCCGCTCGATGGCTGTATTCATTAGCTCTGCAGCGATGACAATCGTGATGGCCAGAACCAAAACGGCCCATCGCCACAAATCAAAATCCAAATAGGTCGCAAGCGAGAGCACCACGACGGCGGCAAGTACATGCACCTGCAGACTGGATTGATCACGAAGCGAGATTCCGAGCCCGCGAAATGCGACCGCAAACTTTGTAATCCAAGTTCGGACGAATCGCATTACTCGAGTCCCTCGACACCAGGCGGTGGAATCAATTGTCCACCCACGTTGCCCAATCGCGAGGATGGCCAGAAACGCGGCTCGATCGTAAAGCCGAAGCCAACGTTGTCACGTCCGCTGTCGACGTTGATCCCCATGCGAACCAAAAAGGATTCGCCAATCCGAGTGATCCCAAAGGACTGGCCGATATTCCCGGTCTCGCCAAAGTCGTAGGTCATTCCAGACGACGCCAGCCATTTTTCGTTTAGACGATAATCCATCGTGCTGCGGAACACCGTGCTGCTGATCGGCCCTTCGAGCGACAACAAGCCAAGGTAGATGTCGCCCACGCCCGGTCGACTGGTTCGCACCCCCGCACTGACCGAACGAAGTCCCGAATCGAAAAAGTCGAAGTAGCCATCGCTCAGCAAGCTGACGCGATCTCCAATGTGATAGGCCGTGTCAAAGGTCGCAGGACCAATGGTCTCGCCAAAATTGTCGCGATCTGCTTCTGGGAACAACAATACATCGGTGTTGAAATGGAACACGTCGACGATCCGTTCCAACCCAGGCAGACCACGTTTGGTTTGGAAGCGTTGATCGAGCCCGAGTCGGACTTGTTGCAGATCGTCGGCGATCACATCACTGCCGCTGACGACATACTTTTGCGTACCGTGACGCAGCGCGTAGGTGCGTGGGTCAAAGGTCGCCGGCAACATGCCTGCATAATCGCTGGTAATGAAACGGCGGCGAAATTGTTGTTGTGAATGGTCGTCTAGCGGATCATACAGCGGCAATTCGTCGAGCGATGTATCGCTGTCGGCATAGAAGTAGTCAATTTTCCATTCCAATTTATGTGCCAAGCCGCGGATGTTCAGCAAACTGCTTTGGATGGTGGGATCGACCCGCGACATGGGCAAACTTGCTCGCACCCCGCCTTGACCCAGCAAACGCGTCAATGAGTCTCCATCGCTTGCTTCGCCATAATGAGCCGCTTCGCCGGAAATGTAAGGCACCACTTTGATCGGCCCGGTTTGAACCGGCAACGACAATTCTTGCCGTGTACGTGCCACGATCCCAGAACGATCTTGTTCGCCAGGCAGCGTCGACATCGTCGCCGCCTCGGCTGGATTGGTGGCGGTATCCGCAGCATTTAGCCGTGAATAGCTGATCTGGTTGTGGGCGGACCACGTCAACAGATCAGCAAACAACGAGCCCCCAATCAAGTAGTGATCCAGTGCCGGTAACTGTTCGGTTTCTTGAAAGAAATCGTTGACTTGAGCTTGAGCAGACAATTCCAAAAGGTTGCTGCCCCAGTACTTACGCAGTCGCAACGACGTATCTTGGTTCTTTCGTTGATCCCAATCCTGTTCGTAATACTGTTCAAGGAAGTTGCGATCGCTGAGGAAGCCTAGTTCGGCGATCAGCTCGTAGTCGTTTGGCATGATTTGTCGATGCTGCCAAAACACGCGGCCACGATACGTTTCTTCGGGTGGCAGGTTTTTACGGTCGCCTCCGAGCGTGTCGGTTCCATCGTCGTCGATTCCCCAGGCATCGAAATAGCCTTGGGTCGGGCCGGGGACTCCAAACATGCCTGGCAATTGATAATTCAGCGTCGTTCCCAATGCGGGACCGCGATCGCTCAAGTAGTCCGTCGAAAGCTCCCATTTCAAACCTTCCGGCGGATTATCAATGCCGAGGATTTGCAGCAGGTTGAAATCCAGCAGCAGTTGGGTGCCGAAGATGCTGTCGTTGCGCGCACTGGCGCCACTGAGATAAAACGTGGGTTCACGCAGTGAGGTGGCAAACCGTGGCCAATATAAAATCGGGACGCCGCCAAAGTACGTAAAATTGTCACGGCTACTGACAAACGGGTCACGACGTACCGTCGGCAGTCCCGTGATCGGATCAGCAACGGTGGTGTTGCGGTCGGTCAGCTGCAGCTGTTCGCTCTGCAACCAATAGCGTGGCACGCCCATCCGGCTGCTGGTAACCGCTGCGTCAAACGCGACAAAATTGCCTCGCGAAACCTGTTGCATCACATCCGCTTTCAAGCGAACGATCCCTTGGTAGCTAGGGATGGTCGTGATCGCTTCGGCATCGAGCACAATTCCTTGTTCGGTGGCGATGTTGTAGTACATCGATTCGGCATAAATGATCCGCTCGCCCTGGCGAACGACAATGTCGCCTTCGAGATAGAGCTCGCCTTGCGCTTGCGATAGATTCGCCGATCCGTTGAACAGGTTTGTAACCAGCGGAAGCCAAGCGACGATGCGATCAGCCGAAAGCGAAATCGTGCCCAATTGCATCAGTTCTCCGCTTGGCAATTGAGCGGTGACGTCGCGAACCAGCACGGTCACCCCGCCACGTGCGATGATAACGGTTTCCCCTGATTCGGGACGGTTGATCGTTTCGAGTTGCGGCGGCATCGTCGATCCGCGCGCCAACACTTCGACGCTGCGGGTTCCGCCGCCGACAAAAAATTGGAACCCGCCGCTGGTCGCTCCATCGGACATCGTGATCGGAGGCGGCGAATTGGCCAAGCCATCCGACGGCAACAAACTGCCTGGGGCTAGGTCGAAACTGACTTGCGGCGGAGTCTCGGTGGGCGTGACGGACCAATTGCTCGGTCCCGACAACACTTGTTGTTGCGGCTGCTGGGCCGGTTGAAACGCACCACTATCGATACCCGGGTCGGCAAAGACCGGATTGGCAAAATTGGGTTGTTCTAGCGGGATGGATTGATACTGAATTTGCTGGACCGAACCCACCGGTTCGTGATGATTCGATTCATGATGATTGGCATGCGTGGCACCGCTCAAGCCGGATTCACCCAAACCCGATGTCCTACCCGAGGCAAACGCGACCTCGCCGGATCCAAACCCAAGTCGCGGTGGCTTGGATGGTTTTCGGTACTGCAGCAAGCGAGGCGTTTGATCCGGAGCACCGCGGTACAGCGGCGCCTGGACTTCGGGATCCATCAGCGTCACAAATTCCATGATGCGAGGACCCGAACGGGTTCCATTGGGCAAAGGAATGCCATCGAGAACGACTTCGCTGCGAACTCGGCCGACATCACCGCTGACGATCACCAAGATCGATTCCGCTGTGATCCGTTTGTCGCCATGTTGCAAGACACAATCGCCCTCTAACAACGAGGCTTGCGACGTGCCGATGGCCCAGCGATAGATCACGTTTCCGCTGACGCGGACCGGTTCGGCACTAACCTGATCCGTGCTAGTCGTTACCACGCCGACATTGGGGACGCCGGTATTGGCGACACCGATGCCGGGTTCGAACGCCTTGCCTATCGATGGCAACCATGCTGCCATCAAGAACAATGCGATCATGGAAATTCCGTAGCGGCGGGCCGAGTTCGAGAAACGTGAAAGCGCAGCGATCCCCTCAGGGTCGCGTGTGATCCACTTGAACCTGGTTGTACGTAAATCGGTGGTGGCGTCCGTGCCGACCAAAAGCGTCATATCCCGTTGGTAAGAGTCTCGCGGAGTATACGAATGCTTTTCCTCCGATCACAACCGAGAAAATCACGCAAAAAACCGGTAAAACCTCGGTTGTCATAAAATTTTTTGCGTGGAACACGAATGAAACTCGCCCGGATGGTGCCGTTCAGGCGTTTGGTCACTACTTGATCTTTGGGTAGCGGACGCGGCGACGAGTCCCTGTTGTCCTGCGATGGACTCGTTGCCTCGTCCACTCGGGCTCGACTCTATCGAGCGGTGGACGTTTCCGAATCCGCCGCCGCGTCGGCCGCGGTTCGTTGACGCAGCACGTCGCTGAGTCGCTGGCGGATGATCGATCCCCACAACTGGTAGCCTTCGGGGCTCAAGTGCAGTTTGTCAGCGACGAACAATTCCGGGCGTGGGGAATCATCGGCAGTCAAATAATGCTCGGCAGTCGGAATGAAATAGGTGTCCGGCGTTGTTAACGCGATCTCTTTGAGTAACGCGTTGACGGCGCGAATTTTGTCCCACGACGCAAACCGACTTTCACATGGCGTGATTTCGATTAGCAGCACTGCGGCGTCGGGTTGGTGGGACCGCGACACCCCAATGATGTAGCGCACCCAAGCTTCGATCTTGTCGAGCGGATGATCGTTCGAACGGCCGGAAACATCGTTGGCAACAAACATCACCATCGCACGGTACTGATGAGGCTCGATCAAACGTTTGGCAAACACCGCGACGTCACTGAACTTGGCTCCCCCATAGCCTCGCTCGATACAGCGAAACGGTGCCATGTCGGTGGCGATCGTGTCCCAGCGGCGAATACTGCTGCTGCCGATAAATAAGACTGCGTCTTGGTTCGGTTGCAGCGACTCGTTTTCCTTTTCGAGCGAAACGATGTCGCGCTGCCAACGCTTGATGATCGCGGCGTGTTCGGCGGCGGTGATCGGGACTTCGTCCGATGGCGGAGCCAACTCGGTATCGCGAGTTGCATCGGATGCGGCAGAGGCATCCTCAACGATCGCAGCCGCTTTGGGGGTGTCAGCAGTGGCGGCGGCGTCTTGGGCCATCGCGTCGTGAAAGGCCGAAAACACAACGCAAAAAACGACGGGGGTCAGAAAATGTCGCATCAGAAGAGTTCCTATGCAGGCGGGAGGGGTGGGGTCATCGAGGAATTGAGGGACTTGTTATAGTTCATGACAAGCCGGAAAACAGCGTAGTCGACACGTCTCGGTTGCGTAATCAAAAAATCTTCGATACGAGTGAGGTCCCATGAATTTCCAGTGCCGTGCCAATCCTATTCTTGTCCTGCTGATCGCGGTCATGACGCTGCAAAATGGAGTTGCAAACTCCGCCGAATCGTCCGCTGCAGCGAACACCTCACCCGGCGACGCTGCGATCAACCAATTATTGGACCGGGTATGGGATTTCCAATTGACCGAGTTCCCGATGTTGGCGACCGATGTCGGGGACCCGCGAGGTCAAGACCAATTGGCCGACCAAAGTCTACAAGCCATTGAGCGACGTGTTGCGAAAACGCGAGCGTTTCTAGAGGATCTGCAGGCGATTGAACTCGAATCTCTTAGCTCGCTACGGCAGATTGACTATGCCATCTTGCAACAAAGTCTCGAGGCGGACATCGCGGATTACGAATTTCAAACTCATTTGATGCCGATCAACAATCGCGAAGGATTTCACATTTCGTTTCCCGAGTTGCCTCGCGTGATGAATCCGCGAACTCGCGAAGACTTTGCCAACTACGTCAGCCGGCTGAAAGCGTTTTCTGAGTACACCGACCAACACATCACACGGATGAGAAAAGGGATCGAGTCGGGGATGACTCAGCCCGCGATCATTCTACGAGACTCGGTCGATCAAGTGATGGCACATGTGGTGGACGATCCATCAAAATCGTTGTTGATGACCAACATCAACGAGGAAGCCAAGGATCGTTTTGACGCCGAAACATGGTCGCAGATTACGGCCGAAATTGCGGCTGCAATCCAATCAAGCGTCATCCCGTCGTACCAACGGTTGGCGACGTTTCTAAAAGACGAGTATTTGCCGGCGTGCCGTGGAACCATTGGGGCTTCGTCACTGCCCAACGGACGTGCGTTTTACCGCAACCGCACTCATCATTTCACCACGTTGGACATATCGCCCGAAGAGGTACACGAGATCGGCCGCCGCGAGAACAAGCGGATTCGTCAAGAGATGGAAGCGATTCGTGAACAGCTGGATTTTGCCGGCGATCTGCCTAGGTTTATTCAGCATCTTCGCACCGATCCCAAATTCTATCCCAAGACGGCTGAGGAATTATTGCAGCGAGTGGCCTTGGTGCTCAAACGCGCCGATGGCCGATTGCCCGAGCTGTTTGGCCGCTTGCCACGGATTCCGTACGGGATTCGCGAGGTCCCCGATTATGTCGCTCCGCAAACCTCGTCGGCCTACTATTGGCCACCCGCAACCGATGGGTCACGCGGCGGTTACTACTACATCAACACCTACAACCTGTCGTCGCGTCCGCTGTACCAAATCGAATCACTGTCACTGCATGAAGCGGTCCCCGGACACCATTTGCAATTGGCACTGCAAGCCGAACTCGAAGGCCTACATCCGCTGAGTCGCCTAAGCAACTTCACCGCCTTTATCGAAGGCTGGGCGCTGTACAGTGAACGGCTCGGGAAAGAAATCGGCTTCTACAAGGATCCCTACCAGGACTTTGGTCGCTTGAGTATGGAAGCATGGCGAGCGAGTCGATTGGTCGTCGATACCGGCATCCACTTTTTGGGTTGGAGCCGTCAGCAAGCGATCGAGTACATGCGAGACAATACGGCGCTGAGCGAGCACAACATCGTTGCCGAAGTCGATCGATACATCGGATGGCCCGGCCAAGCACTTGGCTACAAAATGGGCGAACTGACGATCTCGCGATTGCGTGCCGAAAGCGAAGCCGAGCTGGGCGACGCGTTTGATCTTCGTTCGTTTCACGACCGCGTTCTGTCAGCCGGTTCGATTCCGCTGCCGCTGTTAGAAAAGCGGATCATCCAGTGGCGGGCTGAGCAAACCGAACAGTAACGCTAGATAAAGTTACGGTTGGGGTGCCGGAGGCACTTCTGGTGATAGCCTTGGACTTTTAGTCCACGGTTGTTGTCTCCTCCAACTTCGGAGCCTGCTGATTTACCAGCAGGCGAATAGGCCGGAGGCCGAAACATGCCTTGCCGTTGGCGTGAGCCAACGGTTTAGGAGCGACCTGGCGCCGTAAGGCCGGAGGCCGACATAATGACCGAGAGTGTGTCGCCAGCGTGGCTATGTTGTCTTACACCCTCAGCCGGCCTCCGGCCAGTATTCGTTGACTCAACAAAAAAATCCCCGCATGAAACTTCGTTCCATGCGGGGATTTTCGATTTGTCTTGCCGATCGAAATAAGACGATCGGTGTTTAGTCACTCTACGGAGTGTATACCTGCTCGGCCTCTTCGCCGAACAACAACATCAATCCGCCGCCGCGACGAGCTTGGCCGTTACCGTAGGTGTAACCCGCTTCGAGTGCTCGGGCGATCCGTTCGGATGCTTCCGACAAATGAGCACGCGAGTAGGAATCCATCTTCTTGCCACAGCTCTTCAACGACGCATCGATCCGCGTTTGAAGATCCTTAAGTTCCATGCGAGCGAGGTTGCTGATCGGCTTGTAGGCCGCAGTCGAACTGTCTTGTTCAAGAACAAGGTCGACAAGCCGCTGCATGTGTTCACGTTGCAAGTTGCGACGTAGCGAGCTGATCATGGTGTGACGATCGCTGCGACCTTCAGGGCACTCTTGATCCAGTTCGCTCCAAACCGCGGTGCTGATCGTGTCTAGCAATTCAGGCAGCGTCAGCGCGTCCTGATCCGATGGCAATCGCATCTCGTTGTCGTAAACGCGGCGAAGGGTCGTCGGGTTCATCAACAAGGTCAACGAACTTGCTTGAGCGGCGAGGATGCGATCATGGATCGGCCATGTCGCTTCGCTGCTCATCGACGAATGTCCTCCGCCATCGAGCCATTTGTCGACACTCATGCGCTCCAACAATTCGGGGGTCAAACCGTAGGCATCGTCGTTAAATGACGTGTCGATCACGAACTTGAGCGCGTCGCGTTGCTGTTCCGCAGGCACCACTTCGACGGGCGGTCGATTACCAGGGTCGCCCTTCTTGTCGCGATAGACAAACGCACCGCCAACCCAATTAGCCATCATGCTGACGCTACGGGTTTGCAAGCCAAGCGTCAATTCGTAGCCACGGCGAGCCTTGGCCCAACTGTCACCTTCTTTGACGAATTTGTCCAGCAAACGCTCGCGGTAAAGTTCGATCAGCTTGGTTTGTTCCTTGCAATATTCAAGCGGATCAGCGGCAAAGTCATAACGTCGCGCCAGTGGATCCGGTCCGCTGGTGTCCTCGTCCGTCGCGAATTGCAACTCGGGCTCACTACAACGTTTCAGGATCTCGGGCAATTTCTTTTCATCCGCGGTGTAACCATATTCGATTGCCCAGTAGTCATAAGGGCCGATGTCGATCATCGCGTAATCGCCTTGGGTTTCGCCCGCTTCGTAGCGGTAATTGATTGGCGAGTAATCCATCACCGAAGCGGCGAATACCTTCTTGCCTTTGACATCGTTGCTGTTGATGTCGGCCAATTTCATCATCGCCGATGCTTTGAAGTTGTGACGCAGACCAAGCGTGTGTCCGACTTCGTGAGCCACCAGATCGGCAAGCAGCGGGCCGACAAACCATTCGGGCATGCCATCGACCAAGTCGCCAAGATCCTTCTTCGTTTCCGGTTGGTCGTCTTCGGATTTCGTTTCTTCTTTGGCTTCGGCTACCTTTTCTTCCTCGGTGTCCGAAGCGGATGGAGTCTCCGAGTCTGCGTCGGTTTTCGCTTCGGCTTGCTTCTCTTTAGCCTCGTCCTCTTCCTTCTTGTCCTTCTTCTTTTTCTTGGCAATTTCTTCGTCGGCAAGCAGAGCAAGGCTCCAGTTCATGCGGGCAATTGCCAGATCAAGATTCTTGCCACTGGCGGCCATGCACAATCCGTTCTTTTGGCTGACTTGGCCGAACAGACCGTCGTATTCATCGTCGCCCAACAGCGATGCATCGGCTTGAGCCATGGCGTAACCGGCCATCGGACCACGTGCCTGGCGGGCGTGCTCGATTTGCAAACGTGCACTGTCTTCGGGACGAGCAAAGCGAATGCGTGGATCCCAGTTCGGATGTTTCGCTAGCCACGCAAGCGTTTCGGGGCTGGTTCCTTCCATCGCCAATTTCGGCATCAGATCGTGATAGTTGAAATTGAAGTGACGAATCCAACCGTCGGTCAAGATAATGTCGGCGTCCAAAATTTGGCCGGTTTCGGGATGCACGCGGCTAGGGCCGATCGCAGTGCCGACGTCGTTGTTCAACCAACGAATGAAGTTGTATCGTACGTCCTCGGGCGCTTTTTCCATGTGCGCGCCGCTTTCGGCGTCTTGATATTCGATCACAATCGCGTCGACCAAACCAACTTTCTCAAACGCCTTGTTCCAATAGTCGACACCGGTCTTGATCCAACGACGGTAACGTACCGGTGTGGTGTGCTCGACGTAAAACCGAATCGGTTCTTTAGGAGGGCTGAGTTTCAGTTTGGGATCGCGTTTTTCCAGATTCCATCGGTTGATGTAACGGACACGTGTGTCGTCGTCTTCGTATTTGCTGAGGTCCGAGAATGCGGTGGTGAAGTACCCAATTCGCTCGTCCGCTTTGCGAGATTTAAACCCTTCCTTGGCGTCGGGAACTTCGCTAAAGGAATAATGAATCGTTTGCAGCTTTCCACCATTGCCGACGATTTCGAAAGCGACTTCGACGTTTTCAGGGAACACCTTGGCGGTGTCAATCTTCTGCAAACGCGAATTAGTGATGCGTACCGATGATCCAAAGAAACGCGTCGCGTTGTTGACCAACAATGAATCCATGTCGATCACGGGACCGCCATTGGGACCGGTCGCTAGGATCGATACATCCAACAGCACTTCGTCGGTGAACAATCGCTTGACCGATGCTTTGGACTCGGCGTCGCCGGTCGCACGAATGTCGAGGTTGGGCGAAATCAACGCCAATCGGTCGCCATAGCGACGCCACTGAACGACCCAGTCGCCCGATTGCAACCCGGCGTAGCGGTCACCGCTGCCGACCGTCAACGCAATAAAGTAACTCTTGCCCGCAAACGCTTTGGGCAGCTCGCACAACAGTTGAGCGTCCTTTTCGCGTTGCCACAGATTGAACAGTCCTTTGGGGTTCTGCTGGTCCGACACCGGCACTGCGGTGTAGCCTTCGCTGACTTTGTCAAACGGGGCTAGGTCAGCATAACTGCTGGGGACAACCGTCACTGCAAAAACGGCGGCTGCAAGATACTGAATTGGTTTCATTCCGATCACTTCGGCTCTCTTTGATTATTGCCAGAAAACAGGAACACTGAAAAAGGAGGGCGAGTGGTTCGTGGAGCCCCAAGTCACTCGATTTTCATCGCAGGTAGGCTGCGTCCGTGCGTAAGGTGAATACGTTCTATCTAGGATAGTTTGCGTAACAGCCTCGTTCGTTCATTATGGGCCAGTCATACCAGATGGTTCATCCAACCGCCCCGCTTTATCCACTTTACCCGATAAATCGATATAGGCTATATGCGAAAAAGCTAGAAATTGCAGCGAGAAACCGTAGAAATGCCCGTGGCGGGGGGACGTGCTATCGCCACTCTCAGGTGCGCCGCACGGCAATGAGGTTGGGGGGCACGTGGACTCGAGACTGCTCTACTGGTCGATCGACCGCGTCGTTTTCGAGTTTTGGGGAATCAACACGCCGTAGATCTCGATCGTCTTTCCGTCGTCGTCAAAAATGGGTTGGCCGCGAACGATCAAGTGACGATAGTGGCCGCTAGAATCCCGGATCCGGATTTGAATCTCGTAGGCGGCGCGATTGACCAGCGCCGTGCCAATCGCCTCTTTCATCTTGCGACGATCCTGCGGATGCAGCATCTCGATAGACTCTGTGCGGCTGGGCACACCCTCGGCAGGATCGCGTCCCGCCAAGCGAAACACTTCGTCGCTCCACGTGACCTGTTTGGTTACGGCATCGTAGGACCACGTCGCCAAGCCGGCGAGTGCCTGCAAATCCTTGAGTCGACGCCGGCTGCGTCGCAGATCATTCTCGGTCTGTTTTCGAATCGAGATGTCACGAATGGACGAAATCAGCATCGTTTCGCCGGCTAGTTTCGTCACACGACCGCTGATCAACACGTCGATCGGATGACCATCTCGATGCCGAAATTGGCCTTCGAAGTTATCAATGCGTTGATTGCGTTGCAGTTCTGCGATCAGTTCGTCGCGTCGTTCGGGGCAAACCCAAAGATTGAGTTCGGTCATCAATTTGCCGACGATTTCATCCTCGTCATACCCCATCAACTCACGGAACGTCCGGTTCGCTTCGACAACACGCGAGGATGACATCCGAATCAGCAGTCCTGCATCGGGCGAGTGCGTGAACAGCGTCGAATAACGGCCTTCACGCTCGACATTGGCATTGCGTTGGTCTCGCAGACGGCGGGTTCGTGCGGCGGCTTCGCTATCGCCATGGCCGGCGGATTCATATAGTGAAATCGCGAGGTCCAAATCGCCTTGATCCGTGGCGGCGCGAGCAAATTCAAGATTCAGCTCTCTCCCCAAGTCGCGTGCACGTCGGTTTTCGGGCCACACCTCCAATGCTTCCATGATCAACGCATCGGCTAAGCGAAACCCCTCGTAGTGGTTCGATGCGTTGGCGGATTTCAAATGCCCTTGCGCCCGTTTGACCAATCGCGCGCTCTCTTCGTGTTCGCGTTGTTGATCGAGTGCCTCTAAGAATTGATCGACCGTCCGGTAGCGATCGTTGGGATTGGTGGCCATTGCGATTTTCGCGATGTCCATCAATTCGCCTTGCACATTGGTCGGACGAATCTTGTTTGTTGCTGCTGCCTGGATGCACTCCAACAACGTTTCGCCGTGATGCGGCGGATAGCCCGTCAAAATTTGAAAAAGGGTCGCGCCCAACAAGTAAACGTCGGTTGCAAATGAAACGTGTCGATGGTCCCCGGTCGCCAATTCAGGAGCCATGTACGCCGGAGTGCCGCCGATCGTGTGATCGATATTCTCGGCCGACTCTTTGGGATCATGGCTGATCGCAAGCCCCCAATCGGCCAACAAGACTTCGCCGAAGCGACCGAGCATCACGTTTTCGGGTTTGATGTCGCGATGAATCAACCCACGTGAATGCGCGTAGCGAATCGCGTCGCCGACTCGCATCAAGGTTTGCACGTTGTCCGACAGCGACATCTCTTTGATCTGCTGGTCCCAACTTGTCCCGTCGATCCGTTTCATCGAATAGAACAATCCGCCGTCTTGGTCGATGCAGACTTCGTGCAGTGCGATGACGTTGGGGTGGTCCAGTCCCCCGATGACCCTCGCTTCGGTCAAAAAGCGATTACGCGACGTGGCGTCTTGTGAAAGGTTTTTACGCAAGACTTTGATCGCGACTTCGCGGTCAACCGCGCGTTGATGCGCCTGGTAGACAATGCCCGTACCGCCGGCGCCGAGTTCACCGACCAAGCGATAGTCGGCGTCACAAACCTTGCCGCCGCCGATCATTGCGACGCCACGCAGAGGAACGAATCCTGAATCCATGCGATCCACCGGCGCAGCGGCTGCCGCCGGTAACGCAATCGTGTCCATGTCGGCGCTCGGCGGAGTGTCGCGTGCTGCATGGAATCCTTCGGAATCCCATTCTTTCCACGCGGGATGGGCCAACTGAGTGGCGTTTTCTTCGTTCGACAAGACCACGGTCTTCTCGTCGGCTGGCATCGCGGCCAAACGAGATTTTAGACGTGCATTGGTCAACACAGCTGTAATCAAGTTATGGTCACTCGAAATGACGTTGGCAGCAGCGGTGGCAGATTTCAGTGCCATAGATCTCGATTGCACAATGAAGAACGGACTCGGTACCAGTCGCCGGTTGGAGCGAGTCGAAGACGAAATTTCGTCCCCGCTTCCACCAAGCGGACCACACATCATCTTAGCCGAATCGGCAATCCCGACGAGCCGATTGACGGACCACTGCGGCTTTGTGCGGCATATTCTTCCGACAGCTTGGGGCCTTTGTGACGGATGTACCAATAACCACCCAGGGTGCGGCTTTCGTGGTGCTCGCGATGCTCCGCTATCAATGCCACCCGTTTGGGAGATCGTGCCGGTTGGATCGTGACGAAACCGTGGCGAGCGCCAAAACGAGGACGCTGTGAATCATTTTCTCGTAACTACCTTCGCCAAAAGTCGTAGCTACCTTCGCTAGAAGGTGGTGATTCGTATTGGCCGGCAACCATCCACACTCTGGCGAGCGTCGCTACACCTAGAAAATGCTTCACCGCGTTGCCCAAAACGACTAGCGAGATCAGCGATCCACAGATGGGGGGCAGCCTAGCGATCGCTCTGAGCCGCCAGCCACTTTCGGGCGTCCATCAAGACCAATCCGTTGCTCTCCGCCACAATCGCATTGTCCTGAACGTGAGACGCCAGCGGGGTTTGCCGCGAAACCAGGATGTAGCGAACCGCATAGCGATCAATCAGTTCACGTTGTTGCTCGATGGCACGTTGTTGTTCGGTGGATTGCGTGGCAAAGAATCGCTCAGTCTCCTCGAGTCGCTCGCGTTGCCCATGGCTGAAGAGTTCGAGATGGTTTGCCGCTACGATACGGCCGCCAAACGAAGGGACGGGCCACCCGGTTGCCATATCACTCAAAACCACCTCGCCTGGTTCTACCCCCGCGAGCACCGTTTGATAGGTGGACCAATTTCGCGGCTGTTTGTCTTCACGCTTCAGCAGCGGAGCGATCAGAGGGCGAGCCAGATAAGGTTCCGACAAGATAGCATGAAACTGCGGCAATGTTCCATACAACAAGGCGACAATGAACAACACCTGAGTCAGCGATTGAGCGTTGCGGCTCGCCGATCGAGACAGCAGTCCGCTCAGCACTTGCGTCGACCAACCTCGCAGCCCCGGTGCTACCGATTTGATCCAGTAACCCACGGCGATACACGCCACCGGAGTGGCCGCCAAAGGCAATCGGGCCAGCGAAGCCGACTGGGCGAGCCAAGAGACGATCCCCAAAACGATCACCACCCCGCTGACCGACAACGACCATCGAACCAGCGGCTCGCTGCGATACGGCAACGCCAACAACGTCGCCAAATAAACCGGAGCACACCACAGGAAAAACATCCGCTTCAAGATGGTTGGATTGAACCAGTACCACGGATCGTGGCCACCGGTGGCGGCATCGATAAACCGGTACCAGGGCCACGCTACGGACAAGGTGAGCGAAAGCACGCCGACGCTGATCACCATCATCAAGACTCTTGTTCGCTGGGACGCGTCCACTGCAATGACCAACAAAATCACCCCGATGGCCCCGAGCACCCCCGTCATGCCGTGGCTGAGTACCGAAAGGGCAAGCGAAACGGCGGCGGCGACGACCGCGATCACCGTCGGCGTGATGCTGGACGATCGGACCCGCCACAACAGCCCCCAGCAGAAAAAATTCAACATCAGCGAAAACGCCGAGGGGTTGACCATGTGCCAAGGCAAATCACTTAGCGCAAAGGAATTGGCATAACCCGGTGCCTCGCCGTATAGTAACACGATGCATAGGCCAGCGGCCAGCGAAATCGACGTCATCGCAAATCCACGCAGGAACCACCAAAACACTGCAAAGAAACCGAGTGTATTGAGCACGGCTGCAATGCTGAGCGCTGTGTAGGGCGTGATGCCGGTTTGCTGACACAAAATCGCCAGTCCGACCGAATAGGGCGAGTAGCGGATCGATGGATCCTTGGTGGCATAGGTCGGATTACCGGGCGTCCACAGGTTGTCGCTCAACGTCAACACCGCAGCGTGATGCTCCCAGGCATCGGCGAGCAACATTTCGGAGCGAAACGGAGTGATGCACGCGACATAGATGGTCAGCACGAGACAAAACGCGGCGTAAGCAAGCAATCCGAATCGTGCATCGCGTGAAGGTGAGTTTTGAAGGGATGTTTTCATTCCGCTCAATCTACCGAAATCTGAAACAGTGGTGGTTGATTCTCGTAGAGTGAGTGGCCGACAAGGCCGTAGTGCGAGGATACTCCAAATTTCATCGACCAGTATCGAGTCGGCAGCCGTGAATGGGATGGCTGTAAACGCTGCAATTGCAATTCGTCGGGATCCATTCGCCGCCAAACTTTGCCGGGCACGTACAGCCATCCGTCATGCAGCAATAACTGGTCAACATAGGGATCAATGGTCGACAGTTTTTGTCGACGAACCGCCGTATTGTCGTCGGCGACAGTGTAGTGCATCAAGCTGTTGCCACCGAGCGAGGCAATCAGATTGCCATTGTGACTGAAGAAGGCTTGGCGGCCGAAGGAGGATGTATTCAAGAAGTTTGAAACCGAAACTTGACGCGTTTGCAAATCAATTTCCAGGGCACCCTTCAATCCGCTACGCCCAACAAACACAGTGTTATTTCCGCCGACAGAATCAAAACGATGAATCCAATTCGGTCGAAACGCGGTTAGCGGATCAGCGGCCGATTCGGCTGCCGGTCGACCTTCCGCCGCCAATTTGGCTTCAAAAAAGATGTCGACCGATGGCTTCCCCTGTGCGTCGATCTCCAGCACGCCACACCACGCCCGACTGTTTTCTCCGAAACTGCCCACCGCCAACGCGCGGCGTGGCGACAACCCAAGTAAACAGACGCCGCGGTCATAGCCCGGCAAATGATCGCGAGCATTGAAGGTGGCCAATCGCTTACCATCGGGTTTGAATGCCACAATTCCCTGGCCATGAGCAAACAACCAGATGCACTCACCGTCCCAGCTGACCTCGCTAAATAACGGATGTTTCCATGTCGCGTCCGTTAGCTTGATTTCTTGCAGCACTCCTGGTTCGTGCATCACAAAGAATTGGTCCTGCGTCCAGAACGCATCACAGTGTTCGCCGCACTGTAGCATGCCTTTAATTTGCGGCGGCGGATTCGAACTTGGTTCACCTTGCACCGTTAGTGTAACAGGATCGAAACGCATCTGTCCCAGTGATGGCTCGACGCCTTTCCACGCGGATGTTGGAACAGCAACGGCTTGATACCGCCTTCGCGTCATCGCAAGGTTGGTTTCCAGCGGTTTCAGCTCGCGATCGTGAATGCGGCCAAGTGACTTGATCTCAGCGAGCTGCGATTCCAGTGCATCGATGATGGGCAAGGGGTTTTGCTTCCCGAGAATCTTCAAACGTCCGTAGTGCCCATACAGCCGGACCACGGCACGATCCGACTCGGTCAGCCGTGCTAAGAACGTCGCCCATTCGCGTTTCGCTTGATCCACATGATGATGGAAATCGTTGGGCGAGACACGGTGAAACTCGTTGTTCGTCGATGCTTTCGTCTGTGGATCGGTGGCTTCGCGGATCGATGTTTGCAGCGATTGCCGGCGGTCCAGGAACTCGGCATGGTCCGCTCGCGTTTCCGACGCAAAGTCGCGACTCATCACCCCCATGACCAACGAGGAAACCTTGGCATCGTCTGGCAGGACATGGCTGATCGTGTCCCACAGCGATTCGAGTGAATCCGGGGTGTAATGATTGAAAATGACGTCGTTACAGGTGTGCAGTACCAGCGGATATTGCCAGCCATAAAACGGGTCGCTTAGGTGGGGCGGAAGCACGCGGCCTGGTTCGAGTTCATTGACGGCTGCGTAGACTTCACGGATGAATCGACGCTGCGCAAGACAAGCGGGTTGCAGTGCACTGTGTCGCGAGACGTCGTCGGGGATCGGCCCCACGGCGCCCTGTTTGTACCACAGCTGTGATTGAAACAACCCAATCGCATCGACACGACTGATCCGTCGATTCTGGATCAAGAACTCGAGGTGATCGAGTGCTCGAACGTAGTCGTCGGCAGCACGCTGCAGAATCGCTTGGCGATGTTCTGCAGCCGACTGTTTCTTGAACCATTGTTGATCGATATCACGAGTGAATTGATATTGCAGTTCACCGATCACAAGTCCACGCTGCAGAGCGTCTTGGGGATCCAGTACAAGCGCCGCTTCGCGAAGCGAGCTCGATCGGTCCCAGTCACCAAGTTCTGCGAACCGCTCTGCATGCCGCACCAAAATCGCTTTCTGTAAATCTGGGGTCAATTCAGAGTCGTTTTTACGTCCCCTCGTGGCTAACTGTTTTGCAAACGTCTTGACTAACCAGTCATCGACGCGTTGGAGTTCGATCGTCTTGTCGATCATCTCCAAATCGGCTGCGTCTTTCGTCAATTCAAGATGCAAGATGACTTTGCGTGGGCGGTCCGGCTTCGTCTGCTGGATGGTGTAGCTGCCTTTGACGATCATCGCGATCGGTCGCCGCAGTCCGCCGGAAAGTGTCACTTGTTGCTCCTGCAAAATCGCGTTGGCTTCTTCGATCTCGACAACGGCGACGCCTGGGTAGGTTGCCAGCGAATCGCTTAGCAGGTTGCTGAAACGAGATTGCAGATAGGCAAATCGTTGGCTGAAGTCTTCGGACAGAAACGCAGGCACCGCGACGATCGTGTGGATTCCGCCCATGAACCGCTGGTCGATCTCGTCAACACTTGCCGCCAAGCGCTCGGTCAATTGCGAAAGGTTCTCCGAGAAAGCAAACGTTTGATGAGCCAATCGCACGCCCAAATTGGCATCACAAACGACGACTCGCAGCATTGGTTTGCCTTGTTCCTGCAGCATCGAGAGCAACAACAATCGGTCTGCGTTTAACGTTTTTCCCAACTGCAAGCGGAGTTGGGGATGATCGGCTTGCAGGATCTTGGCGAACTGCAGTTCCCGAGTCGCATCGCGGAGTCGTTCGCGATCGACCAAAACAATCGATTCATTTTTGGATAGATCAACGTTCAGAAAATCGGCCAAACCACTCTTGAGCACCTCGCCCGATGCAATCACAGCCCATCGCGAACGCGTGTTGGAGGCAGGATCGTTGGGCGATGTTTCCGCAAACACGCTGGTCAGGAAGACCAAATTCGCAGCGACCGCTATCAGACCATTTAAATATTTCACGCTTTTACCCCCGCTCGGAACATTCTCGACCATTTTAGCCGAGCCAGCAAGCAAAATGCGGTGTAACCAGACGTGTTAAGAATTTGGGGCTTTCGGACGCAATGACGCTTGGGGCTTGTTGCCGCAAACGAAATGCAAAATGCTGCAATCGTGGGCTATCAGGCAGCGAGTCATGCGTGGAACCCGTCCGCTTCCGCGACAGCGACTGACTAAATCAACACAGGCCAATGACGCCGGTAAACGCAATGCAGGTGATGACCTGTGCTTCAGGGCATCAGCGGATCCATCGGATCAATCGTTTTTCGACGAGTTCATAGCAGCTGATGCCACCAAGAACCGCAATGAAGCTGATGCAGCAGAGTGTCATGGTCAGATGGTTTGTACAAAGACTGGGCATGTACCGTTTGGTAAGTTTGACAAGATGAAAGATTGCCGATGAATGGACCAAGTAGATCGAATACGACGCGTCGCCGAGATAAACAAGCAACCGTGGCACTCGTAGATTCATCGTTCTTTCGGACCAGATGCAAAGGCCCACCATCGCGGCTAATCCAAGCGACATGGTTAAATGAAAGCTGAGTTCATCCACTGCGTCTCCGAGGATGCCGACGACGACCGCCGTAGCAATCAGCAGGCCAAACAGGCTTCCAGCAAACTTTTGTGCAGCAGTGCCGGCCTGCTGCTCCGTTGGGTCGGTCAACAAACATGCCAAGCCAAGGCCACTAATGAAGTACCATTTCTGAGTCGCGAAAATCCAACCGTAGATCGACTCGCTTGGCCCCGTTGTCCACTGTGTGTAGATCGCAATCAATGCAAAACAAGTGACCAACCACATGCCGAATTTTCGTCCGCCCACGATCGCGATGCCAAACAGGACGTAAAAGAATGCTTCGTGGACGAGCGTCCAGCCGACATTGACGATCGGTTTCACTTGCAAAAACAACAAACTCGAAACGATCTCGGCGCCACTGACTTGGTTGCTTCCAATCACGAACAGCACGCCGCAGTTAGCCAACGTGATCAATGCATAAAGCGGCCATACTCGCGAAAAGCGTCTCCACGTGTAGCGACGTGCCTGTTCGGGTAGTCCCAAGTCTTTGGCGTGAATATAAAAGATGATGAAACCACTCAGCACAAAGAAGAGGTTGACTCCCAAGTCGCCCAGGTGCATCAAGATGAAGTGCGGCGTTTCTGTCAACTTCAGAATGTAAGCAATGTCGTTGGCATGGAAAACAACCACGCACAAGGCTGCAACCGCTCTTAAAACCTGCAGCGTTTCAAGCTTTGGTTTTATCGTTGGGGGGATGGGCTCGCCCGCTGTATTCAGATGCCCGGAAAGTTGCAAGTTGCATGCGAGTGTCAATGTAGGAAGCTCCCCCTAAAATCGTCCAAGCAAGTCTTATGGAACGATGGGAATTGTAGTCCGAAGATTTTTGAAGGAGTAACTTTTCAGTAGGAATCGTGGGAAGGCGGCGCCCATGGACTATCAGCAGATCAAATTGATGGCAGTTTGTGGCCCACTGGGTCACACCTCGCCGGAGGGCGATCGGATCAGCTGCAAGCCGATTGCTGAAAAGTTCGGACTTGGAATCCGCTTCGCGACGCGTAACTTCATCCATCCGCCAAACAAAGGTGAAGACACCCAAGGTTCAACAAGACTGAAAAATGCTCATCCCGAAATGCGGCATGATCATTTTCCTGTCAACCATTTTCCTGTATTCCTCTGACTGCGTGACAAATCAGTATCATGAGTAACGCCTCAATTGAATGCGTCTGAAGCATTGGGTTGCAACCCGCGTCTCGAGTTCGAAGACATCAACCAAAGTGGTTCTAGCGATCCCGCCGCATCTCGCCCCGTAGCGACTCACCTAAAACATGGGCTTGGGCGTCGACTCGACTACGCTTGGGCTTCAATTTTGGCGAGTACCTTACGCGCCATCTCACGAACCGATTGGTTGCGATCATTTGTGGCCGCCGTGATGACGGCGATGGTCGCGTCGTCCGTCGCGTTTGACGTACCGAGACCGCGAATGGCGATACGTCTGATTTTTCCCTTGGAATGCGATGCGAAACGATGGAAGCATCGGATGGCAGTCGTTGACCCATTTGCGAGATCAACGAGGGCCAGCAATGCAGCATCAAGCAGTGTTTCATCGTCGCAGGCACGTATCAAAGCAAGAACGGAGCATTCGGTGTCATGTGAGCCGATGCAATGAAGTGCCCCAATCGCAACTCGCCGGATCAATTCATCGTCCGATGAGACATGTTTCGCGACCAACGGGACAAGTTCAGCCAATGCGTCTGTTTCGTCGAACGCGCCGCGAATCCGTCCCGCAGCGTTCATGCCGCGATGCAGTACCTTCACGTCAGGATTAGTCAACAATTCCTTGAGCAAGGCCAGGACCGAGTGACGGTGTTCTGCATCGTGGCGACACCGATACAGTGCGTCCCCGTTATCGGCTTCGAGAGCGTCGAGTGATTCGGTCGGATTCATGTTTGACCTGCGGCGAACCACGTAGGATATGCGACTGGGGGTCCCGCCCAAGGGACGCGAGGCTCCACGCTGAAAACTCGCTTCTGATTGCCCCGATTCTATTCCAATGTTGCTGGCAAGGTACTGTGGGGGGCTAAACAGTTCAGTATGTCGGAGTTGGCTTCGGGATACATCGCATCAACGATCAATCAAGCAAAGGTGGATTTACAGGAAGATGAAGGACAGGAAAATAGTCAGCCCCGAAATGCAGCATGATCATTTTTCTGTCACCCATTTTCCTGTATTCCTCTGGATGCAGCACTTCATCCCGGGCACTGCGATGCATCGAGTTGCACTCCCCACTAGCGTTCGGTAGTGACAAACGACGTCGCTTTAACGATCCAGCCGCCTCCCGCCACGAACCGGCTCGCGCTGAACCTGGGTTGGGGATCAGGCTCGTCCCTCGCTGCTCCCAAGCTCTAAGAAGTTGTCCGCCGCTACGCGCCGGGACGTCACCATGCGATCACATCGCTGCTTGTGGCGATGACCAACGAACGTCCGGTGGTCGAAAAGCCAAAAGCTCGCAACTCCGATTCGGCGCCAAGTTTCCAAAGTTGGCCATTGATATCGTACGGCCATGAAAACGGGCCGTTGAGAAGCAAAGTGTGGTGTGGCCATTCGAGTGTGAAATCATCGACAGTCCATCCGTCCGAAGTGCCGCCGGATAGACCACCGCCATTGAGGCCTGCCATCGGCACCGAGATGCCATCTAGCGTGCCAATTCCATCGGCGAGCAGACGCGATGCATCATGGAAGTCCGTTTCAACGTCACCATCACGTGCGACGCGTTCACCAGTGGTGCAGTCAAAGAGGCCGCGGCCTCGCGAGGAGACGACGAGTAGCAAATCGGTGTCGGGGCCGAAACCGACGTCGGTTAGCCCACCAATCCCGAATTGCACTGTGAGACGCCACGGTGAAGGCGGAGGAGAAACGGCCAACGCCTCAATGCGTTTGACGACAGGAATCAAGTGCTCTGGTAAAGCCATGAGTGATCTGCGGCGGACAACGGAAGATTTCTACGCCCCCCCTAAACGTAGCGAGCGAGTCTGAATTACGACAGATTGTACCAACGCCAGCCCGCGTGACCAACCAACGAAGGTGTGCCGAGGGCCTAGCGTAAAAACCATGTTGTCCGCCCCGGGGCGTTACTGGGAAAGTTGGTGATCGGCCATGAAAGCCCAAGCTTCTGCGTTGTGTTGAGTTGACCATTCGTGACCAAGCCCGCGCACGATAATCAACTCGGCATCATGTCCAGCGGTCCGATAGTAGTCGAGGTTGGATTGCATTGAACCAGACGCGAAATCGTCGCTTCCTACGATCAACAGAATCGGAAACGTATGTTTAGCATCGTTGAGAGCACGAGGCCTTGGGCCGGAACATGCGACAACCGCTGCAACATCAGCCGATCGAGCGTTGGCGAGAAGTTGGGCGAACGACGCACCGTTGGACATTCCCGTCAGGTAGATGCGTTTGCGGTCAATCGCATGTTGCGCAGCGACGTTCTCGAGGATGGTATCGAAAAACCGAACGTCACGGTTATCATCAAGCGTGTCAGGATCGACGTCAATCGCGGTCCACATCGCGTTGAGTCCTGCTGGATAGACCAAGAGGCAGCCATGATCGGACGCCAAGCGATCCAGTTGAGAGTACGTTGCCATCGAATCGGGAGAATCGCCAATGCCGTGAAACGCGAAAATGACGGGTGCGGTCTCAGGAAGTTCATGTGGCAATGCGATGCGGTAAGAACGTTCAATGTTGTCTACGACGATGGCATGTGTTGTAACGTTGACAGCCGGTGGTGCGGGTGACAGCATGAAATACGCAGCTGTTCCGAGAACGGCGACCAAAGCGAGAGCGGTGATGAGACGGCGATTCAAACGGTGGCAACTCGACGACGGGCGGACAACGGAACGCATGGTCGACGCCGCCCCTGAACGAAGCGAACTACATCGGCCAAGCAGACGATTATACAACGAGTGCCCGCGTGGATTGAAGAAGGAAGGCGTTTGCGGCATGGAAGCCGCAACTCAGCGGCCACACATTGTTGGGCGGCCAACGTAGGATTCAACGCGACCTTTTGACTGCATTGAAAACTTCCACTTCGCTTTCGGGGCACTTCTCAACGCAGATGCGGCAGTAGTCAATGTCAATTGAGATGTTGCCGCAATCACATTCGTCGTACTTGGAGCGATCAACGAAGTATCCACAAAGCGGGCATTTGTAATACTGTCCGATCCAGCCGCGATCGGTAGGTCCCTTGCTGACCAATTTGAGATCGTAGTCACGCAGAAGGACGTCTTGGTCAGTCTTGTCTGCCACGGGTAAGCCGAGTTCGCCCAACGGAAGGTTTTTACGACACCGCCCTGAACGAAGCGGACGATGCCCGAATTACGAGAATTGTACCAAGGCCAAGGCCCGTTGCCAAAGAGCCAAGGTGTGCCGCAGGCCTAGCGTAAAAACCATGTTGGGTGAGTCTGCGCTACGAAGTCGCGTTGCCCCACGCTAAGTCAAAATCTGCCTGCGAAAGGGATTCCCACGTATCTTGACGCATGAATTCGAGCGGGTGCAGCCACATGGAGATCGGATGATCCCAACGTGGAGTTGCACGGCCGTTGGGGTGCGATTTACCAATGGTCACGTACCGGGCAAGCCAATCGGAGCGGAATTCAAGCAGGTAAGCGTCAGTTTGATAGGGCAGAATAAAAAACCGTTTTGCACGCCTCGGAGGAATGCGAAAGCAGGCGATGCGGTCAGCGCGAAGGCCGTATTCGGCGTCACGATCAAATGCAGCGTCAAACGAATTGCAAAGGTATTCGTAGTGTTCGTCACACCATCCACCAGTGTAAGGGAGGTGGTCGGGGTGATGGCACGAATGACCGGGAGAACCGCAGATCAGGCAAGTGCTACAGAAACCAGCTGGAACGCGGCGAGTCGGTTTCCGATCGGGGCGGCAATAGCAATTGCGTTGTTCTACGTGCAAACTTGAGTCGCCCAACGGGTTGTGTGGCCGACGCCGCCCCGGACCGAAGCGAAAAACGTTGGCCAACCGAATGATTATACAACGAGAGCCCGCGTGGAATGAAGAAGGAAGGCGTTTGCGGCATGGATGCCGCAACTCAGCGGCCACACATTGTTAGGCGACCGGTCAATACCATTTGATTTTGCCTGAGAGTTCCCCCGTCCGCGCCAATTCGATAAACGCATCCATAGCAGCGTCGTACTCGATACAGTGCGAGAGCGGAAAATCGTCAAGCTGGCCATTTTCGAGAACGAATGGCGCGAATTCGTCCTCGGAGTTTTCGGGGTTGTGCGACCATGCACCATCTGAGTCGCGGTAAACACAGGCGTGCTCGCCGTTGTGGAAGAAGGCACCAATCATTTCGTCGTCGATGAAAAGCCAGTTGGTTGCCTCGGCTATAGATTCGACCGCGTCGCGCAGGTGATCAACCGATTCAACGTCGTGGAATCCAGCAATCGTTTGCAGTCGAATTGCCAAAACGGTAGGTCGCCTAACGTAAGGTTTTTACGACACCGCCCTGAACGAAGCGAGCGATGCCTGAACTACAGAAATTGTACCAAGGCGAGGCAACGTCGCCAAACAGGCAAGGTGTGCCGAAGGCCTAGCGTAAAAACCATGTTGGCCGTCACCAGACCCAGAATTGCCACCATTTTCTACGATAACGCCGTTCTAGCCGGATGAAGTTTTGAACGCTCGAATATCGTTTGATAAATGGAAATTGTGGTTTCGATTCCGTGTGCCAAGTGAAGTGCACAAGAACCACGGGCGCATCGGGGATATCGGTCAAAAACAAGAATTCCTTGGGGCAGTTAGCATCGTATGCAATCGGAGTGCATTCGCGTCCGTAAAGCGGGTGTTCGTCGCATATTTCGCGGTGCAATTCACCGAGAACGGTGTCGGCAATTGGTTGTTTGCCCCATCGACGGCCAAAGGCCAGCGCTTCGTATTCGTCTTCAATTGGGCGCCAAGGCGACGGCCACCGAATGGAATCAATGGTTGAGCTACCCATACGCGGTGACGGCCAACGGGTTGTGTGGCCGACGCCGCCCCTGATCGAAGCGAAAGACGTTAGCCTACGAGAAGATTATACAACGAGAGCCCGCGTGGAATGAAGAAGGAAGGCGTTTGCGGCATGGATGCCGCAACTCTGCGGCCACACATTGTTGTGTGTCTCTACGCTGGGTTTGATTTCGACAACACCGGTGGGGTGTCAGGATTGTCAGGAGAGAAGTGGTAGTAGTTCCCGTCTGCGGCCTCTACCGTCAGTCGCCCGCATTCGGGGCAATGCCAGATGTCGCGGAAAAATGGAACAGTGTCGTAGATCGCGTACTGTTGAGCGGTGCCCGTGTTGTCGTGAGCAGCGACAGCGTTTTCAATCGCGCCACAGAAATCATCAGTGGATTGGTCAGGCAAGATTTCAGCTTTGAATGGCCGGTTGTCTAGGAAGTCGCTCATGACATGTCCACAGGGGCATTCAATGCGGATGGCCATGGGATAACTCGGAGACACACAACGGGTTGTGTGGCCGACGCCGCCCCTGATCGAAGCGAAAGACGTTGGCCAGCCAAATGATTATACAACGCGAGCACGCGTGGAATGAAGAGGAAGGCGTTTGCGGCATGGATGCCGCAACTCCGCGGCCACACATTGTTGTGTGACGCTGAACTACGAGATCGCGTGCCACCAGTGTGAGCACCCTCCGTTCACCTGGCACAGTTCGTATCGTTCGGACTCGTTGATAGCGAAAAAGGCCGCCGCCAGCTGAAACGCATCTAATTGATGGGCCGCATTCAGTGAGGGCAACCACGGGAACAGTTTAGTGAAAAGGCCGTCCCATTTGTCGCTGCGTAGTGACCAGATGTAAGTGGCGACCTCCGAGTCGGGCGCAAGACCGACAGCATCCAGAACGTCGCCCCATCGTGAACCGTCGTTGTATTCTGTGCCGAAGCGAAAGAGCCAGTCGGTCAATGCATGTCGATCGCGAGTGTTGAGTTCGGCATGCCATTCGAGGAAACCGTCGACAGACGGAGCAAGGCGCGCGAGTAGATTGGCGCGGATCGTCTCATCTCGATCGAGGCGAAAGCAAGGATAAGGCTCTTCGTGAGACCATTCCATTCAATTAGCCCGCGTCACACAACGGAAGGTTTTTACGACACCGCCCTGAACGAAGCGGACGATGCCCGAATTACGAGAATTGTACCAAGGCCAAGGCCCGTTGCCAAAGAGCCAAGGTGTGCCGCAGGCCTAGCGTAAAAACCATGTTGGGTGAGTCTGCGCTACGAAGTCGCGTTGCCCCACGCTAAGTCAAAATCTGCCTGCGAAAGGGATTCCCACGTATCTTGACGCATGAATTCGAGCGGGTGCAGCCACATGGAGATCGGATGATCCCAACGTGGAGTTGCACGGCCGTTGGGGTGCGATTTACCAATGGTCACGTACCGGGCAAGCCAATCAAAGCGGAATTCAAGCAGGTAAGCGTCAGTTTGATAGGGCAGAATAAAAAACCGTTTTGCACGCCTCGGAGGAATGCGAAAGCAGGCGATGCGGTCAGCGCGAAGGCCGTATTCGGCGTCACGATCAAATGCAGCGTCAAACGAATTGCAAAGGCATTCGTAGTGTTCGTCACACCATCCACCAGTGTAAGGGAGGTGGCCGGGGTGATGGCACGAATGACCGGGAGAACCGCAGATCAGGCAAGTGCTACAGAAACCAGCTGGAACGCGGCGAGTCGGTTTCCGATCGGGGCGGCAATAGCAATTGCGTTGTTCTACGTGCAAACTTGAGTCGCCCAACGGAAGGTTTTTACGACACCGCCCTAAACGAAGCGAGCGATGCCCGAACTGCCAGAAATTGTACCAAGGCCAGCCCGCGTTGACAAAAATGGAAGGTGTGCCCGAAGGGCCTCAGCGTAACAACCATGTTGGGCGTCACTTTGAGTTGGCCCAGCGGAGGAAATCGTCGATCATCGTTGTGAGCATCAACGCGCCGCCAGCAGCATGATATTCGTTGTCGGCAACCCATCGCACGTGCCACCCGTCGTCAGTGTCATGGTCACCGACTGAAGTACGTTCAAGCGCCCGCCCTTCACAGGGCGTGCCGGTAAGCTCGATTTTCAGCGACCAGCCCGGATTGTCGAGCGTGGCAATAGACACACCGTATCTGTGTTCCCAGTCACCATTGCAATTGGCCAGATACCATTGCTGTAGTTGTGTGAGAGAATCGGTCACCTGTGACGCCCAACGGGAAGATTTTACGTCGCCGTTCTCAACCGAAGAGAACGACATTGAAGTAAGAATGATTCTAACAACACCAACGCCCGTCGCCAAACAGCGAAGGCGATCGCGGGCTGGCGTTAGACGGAACGCGACCGAAGTGACGGACCGTTGCGCACCAAAAGATTCCCCAGCTACGACAACCGCGACTTTGCGTAAAAACCATGTTGTGTGACCCGATGAAGCAGGGTCAAAGTTGACCATCTCGAATCTGTTCGAGCACAACCGCCCACCAGTTCTCTGGGGCAACCAAGCACTCGGGATCAATTTTGAGAATTGCGTCAGCGAAGGTTGCAGCCGCCACGCCACCATCATCGACAGCCACGGATTCAGCATAGGCCCGATGGGCGTGTATGCACGATTGCAATTGAGCAATGGATGAGTTCACGAAACGCAGAGGGAATTCACCATCGTGGTCATGCGACACAATGCGCTCGCCAGCCATTTCGAGTCGACCACCGGCATCGCTGCCGATCAGGGTTGCGCCGTCAACGACGCGAGGTTCGTGAAAAGTGAGCAGCAGCGGTTCGTAATCGTCAGGGATCAATTCGGCAGGGTCACACAACGGGTTGTGTGGCCGACGCCGCCCCTGATCGAAGCGAAAGGCGCTGACCAACGAGACGATTATACAACGAAAGCCTGCTCTGAAAGAAGAAGGAAGGCGTTTGCGGCATGGATGCCGCAACTCTGCGGCCACACATTGTTGGCAGATACTGACTCGTCCTTACGCGTCAGAATCTTGAAAGTGGACGTAAGCCGCGGCTTCGAGTTCACCATCGCCCGAGATTCTGTCACCGGTTTCGTCGCGCAGGTCGTAATCTTGCTGGACGCCGTCCAGGGACGCCGCGCCATCGATGGCAAGGAGTAGCGTGTACCACGCGTCGGTTAAAACGCCATTGACGATCTCGCGGAGCACACCGCATTCTTCGTCGGAAAGGGAAAGTGACCGGATACGCGAACCGACGGCCGTCTCCTCAGTGGCATCGAAGTACGTCCGGACGAGCGAGTCTTTCTCAGCACGGCACAGCCGAGCGAATTCGTCTGCGTTCATGTTCGATCTGTGTCTGCCAACGGAAGGTTTTTACGACACCGCCATGAACGAAGCGAACGATGCCTGAACTACTGGTAATTGTACCAAGGCCGGCCCGCGTTGACAAAGTTGGAAGGTGTGCCGGAGGCCTAGCGTAAAAACCATGTTGGCCGACCTATGATTCGCCGAGTGAACCGATCCATTTGTCAAAGAATGCACGCTGGTCAGCCACCGAAACAGGTTCAATATCATCACCAGTGTCGAACATGTGAATCAGGTCGTCCATCAGAGCCTGTTTGCCGAGCGTTAGACGGTAAAGTTTGACGCCACCGCCCATGCTGCGAGACATGCCGGACGGAAATGCGCGACGATGAGCGGCGTAGCATTGCGGTAGCAAGCCAAGCGGTTCGAGTTGTTCGCGGATTTGGCAGAACGCGTCAAACAAGTCATCACCAATGCCAGTGAAGGCATTGCCATCAAAAGACAGCTCGATGAGTGAGTCGTCAGAATCGTCATGAAGGCGGACAGCGCCGATCTGCGGCGAGCGAGTGTCCGAAACGAGCATGACCTTGTAGTGTTCCATTTGTAAACGCTAGGTCGGCCAACGGAAGGTTTTTACGTCGCCCGTCCACAACGAAGCGGACGATTCAAGTGCCGCCGAACATCTTACCAACAGTTCGCCGCTTGAACAAAGAGCGAGGGTGTCCGCGGGCTGGCATCAGAAGGCTCGTCAACGAAGCGATCGACGTTCACCTCCAAAAGACTTTCCAACGACGACAGCCGCGGCATTGCTTAAAAAACATGTTGGGCGACCGACCACGCTACGAGCCCGTGAGCAGTGAGGCCATGTGTGACACTGCGTCCGCCATTGAACCGGCGAAAGGCGTCACGGAAAAATCCGCAGCGAGACATTCAAACGTTGAATCGTGAAACGGAAAGATGAAGTGGCGAAGGTGAGCGAACAATGCATCCGAGTGTTGACGATGAACGCGATTCATTGCAATGCGAGCGTCGAGCCAAGACGAATTGTGAACCTCGGCCGCGGTGTAATGTCGAAGGCCGCGTTTCGCCAAAGGATGCGCGCCGAAGGATTCGTCGTTTGGCGGGCCGAACATATGAGTCGAACACCGAGCGAAGGTGATGATGGTGACGGTTTCATCAGAGCAGAGAAACGCCAATAGAACGGTGTGTTCGTCAGCAACGACGGTAGGCATCGGCGCGCCAGCATCGCAAAGCGGTGCAGTGGTCAGTTTCGTAACGCGATCACGTGGGCCAACGGTGTACATCAGCGAAAACTTAGGTCGCCCAACGGAAAGTTTTTACGACACCCGTCCTAAACGAAGCGAGCGATGTTTGAACTACGAGAAATTGTACCAAGGCCATGGCCAATTGCCATACAGCCGAGGTGTGCCGAAGGCCCTTGCGTAAAAACCATGTTATGTGACCGTTGTGGCTACTTGCGGCCCCGAATGAAGTACGGCGAATCAGGGGCAACCGGTAGCAATTCGATGAAGTTGTGCGCACGATCCATCGCGACCAAAACGTATCGTGGAGGTTTGACGCGAACATTTGGTGCGGAATAGAAGACAGCTACAACGTACCGTTGAGCCTCGTCGGCGCGGAGTGACGCCAAGCCAGTGAAGACATCCCAGTCAGGATGAAGCGAACACACCGCAGCAACGGCGGATTGGCAGGCGGGGTGACGCGAAGCGAGCGAGGTGAATGCGAGAACACACAGTCCAGTGCCGACGATCCATGCGGTTACGGACAGGATGATCGACGTTAACAACGTATAAGCGATGACACCCGCGAAGACGCCAACGATCAAGCAAACTGGCGTTGCGATTCGATTCATGGAGGTCATATAACGGAAGGTTTTTACGGCACCGCACCGAACGAAGCGAGCGACGTCTGATCTACGAGAAATTGTACCAATGCCAGCCTGCGTGACCAACCAAAAAAGGTGAGCCGAAAGCCTAGCGTAAAAACCATGTTAGCGGACACGGCCCATCATCAATCATCGTTTGGTCCACGATAGATGTCATGTGCATTGGCGTCCCAATCGGAAGATGCCAAGCCAACGTCTACAAGGTCACGGATGCTGGCATCGTAGTCATCCACAAACCACACTAGATGGAGCCAAGAACCAAAGCTGTCCGGATCATGGAGTGGCGTCGAGTTGAAGCCAGCAACACAGATGTATTGGAGCCACGTGTCGCCAATGACGTGAAAGTCACCAACCGGAAAGACACGGCGAACAGCCGGCAGCACTTTGTCGGCAAGCGATTTGTGGGAATGGTCGACCCATGAGTTGGTTTCACCGGTGAAGAAGCCAGTGAGAACGACTTCACGGCCAGTTGAGAGCTTGAATTCCAATATGCTAGTGTCCGCTAACGGAAGGTTTTTACGACACCGCCCTGAACGAAGCAGACGATGGCTGAACTGTAAGAAATTATACCAAGGGCATGGTCCGTTGCCAAAGAGCCAGGGTGTTTCCGAAGGGCGTCAGCGTAAAAACCATGTTGGCCGACCTACGCCCGGTAGAAAATGTCAGATCGAAGGACATATTTGCGGCCTGAGATTAGTGCAGAACCTTCGTGTCAGCGTTCGTGACGGAAGAGCAATGCGGAACCAGTGACAAGCGTGATGACATGTTCGATTTTACGCCGTGAGTCCCCCCTGCCGTCATAGTCGCGAAACGTGGTTGAGCCGCCGTCAAAGTCACCATTGAGGTAGATCAGGTAGGATAGTTTGCTGACGTGGCCATCGTCGTTGGTCACGGAACCATCTTTGTGGCGTTTGAATTCCTGGCCGGGTTCGTATCGGTAGAAACGTAGGTGGGAGTCAACGCCGACCGCGTGCTGATCGTGGAGCGACGGTAAGACGTGCGAAATACGAGCCCACATCATAGCGGCGAGTTCGGGATCATCGAGGTTGACACGATCGTTGTTGCGAATGTTGGTCATCATTTTCGGGCCGGAGTGTGTGCGCACAGATGCGGCATCAAAACCGATGGACTCTGCGCGATCGATCAACGCGGAACACTCGGCGACGGAGAAAACGCCCGCTACGGTGAAAATGTCCGGATCAACGAATTCGGCAACCAATGGCATGGTCTAGGTCGTCTAACGGAGTTATGTACGACTCGATGTCGTACTTTTTGGAGAGGTGACTCCACGCTGGAGTCTCGCTTCTAATTGCCCCGATTCTATTCCAATGTTGCTGGCAATGTACTGTGGGGGGCTAAACAGTTCAGTATGTCGGAATTGGCTTAGGGATGCATCGCTTCATCGATCAATCAAGCAAAGGTGGATTTACAGGAAGATGAAGGACAGGAAAATGGTCAGCCCCACGGTGCAGCATCTTCATTTTTCTGTCACCCATTTTCCTGTATTCCTCTGGTTGCAGCATTTCATCCCGGGCACTGCGATGCATCGAGTTGCACTCCCCACTAGCGTTCGGTAGTGACAAACGACGTCGCTTTAACGATCCCGCCGCCTCTCGCCACGAACCGGCTCGCGTTGAACCTGGGTTGGGGATCAGGCTCGTCCCTCGCTGCCCTCAACCTCTAAGTCGTTAGACGCCGATTGCAGCGGATTATTGTCCACCATCACGCAACGCTTTCCGGGTCTCCATCAGGAGCTTACCAAGCATGCTTTGCCCACCACCGAGTTGACCGCAGCCCCAAAAGTAATCGGTAGGCGCGTTCTCGATGAGCTCTTCGTCTCCGGTGTCGAGCAAGGCGTCACGTAAATTAGCATGGGTTGTGAATTTGGCCATCAGTGCCGAACGCCAATCAGATCGCCCCAATCCCCGAGCGGAATTGCACAGACGGGACACAGCGGATCGCGGATGTTGCAACCGCACGTCAAGCCCGTTTCATGTGACGAAGAAAGCTCGATTTGCACAAAGTTTCTGCTGTCTTGTGGCGGCAGTTCAGTAAGACCGTCGTCAGTCGTTTTGAGTTCGATGACGTCGTGCGTGCGGTTAAAACGGATCAGGTCAAAGAACGAAGCGCCGGGACGAAAACGGATATCGCCGAAGTAGTCGAATTCGTCACCGAGAAAGTTGAGAATGCGCAGTTGGTCTGCAAAATCGGGTGGCGGAGAGAAGTCGGGGGCAGCCGGATGCAGAGACAACGCGTGAATCGACATGATCTCGGAGCGGCTAACGGAAGGTTTTTACGACACCGCCCTGAACGAAGCGGTTGACTCTGAGTTACGAGAGATTGTACCAATGCGATCGCCCGTTGCCAAAAGGCGAAGGTGATCGCGGGGTGGCAGCGGTGAACACGCCACCGAAGCGATAGACTTTGCCCGACAAACGATTCTCCAATGACGAAGCCGCGACTAGCGTAAAAACCATGTTAGCCGCCGCTTGAATCGCCGGTGCGGTCAACAACTTTGTCACGGTATGCCTGAAATCGTGACCAACTCTCCGCGTCGGGGGAATCAAGGTCGATGAAATCACCAGACGAGCAATCGACCGCCATCCAACCAAAGTGTCGGCACATCTGGACGAGTGGAGTGACCGCATCGCCGCCGCCACGAACATGGAGCATGAAAGTCTCAACGGGGCCAGATGCCGAGAAGTTGAATTCGTATGAGAAATATTCGCAACCGAAGATGCCCCAAGCAGGGTCAGACCAGTCGATTTGGTCAGCGAAAAACTGCGAAAGCTGAGGACGCAGTTCGTCGGCGTCACCGAGCGGCTCCGGCTGGTAATCCTTCGGCATGTCGTGGATGGCGGTCTTGCCATCGGTTTTCATGATGAGGACGTCCCAGCTCATATCGACTAGCGGCGGCTAACGTGGTTATGTACGACAACGTGTCGTACTTTATGGGTAGGAGGCGCCACGGTGGAGCCTCACTTAATGGGATTGCTGATTTTAATCGCTTTTTGCTCTTGGGGTACAGCTCGTTGCTGCAAAAGTTTTCGGTCTGTCGTGGGCGTTTTGCATTCCGGGACGCCAAACATGCGAAAGCTCAGCGACGTTCCTGGCGGAATTGACGTTTTTGACTGAAGCGTTTGCTGGGTAACGCCCCGTTGCGGCGGGTTACTCCGGCTGGCGTCGGGGGAGTTTTAGGTAGCGGCCGGTGATCTGCATTTGCAACATTTTGAAAAAACTGGCGGTGGCAAACCGCTCTTGCTGCTCTCGTGTGAGCCAGCGGAGTGATTCGCTCCACTGCTCCTCAGGCGGAATCGAGAGGGTCACAAATCCTGGTCGCTCCATCGTTGCGATGACGCCGGTGAAATAGATCGGACGATCTCCGTTCTGCACGGCGATTGTGACTCGGCTCGACAACAATTCGCCTGCCGAATCGTACTCGGGTTTGAAATGCTGAGTCGCGGAGAACGTTGGCGGGGTGGCCGGTCACTTTCTCTTGAAAGGAACGGATCCAAGGCGATTTCACAGCCGAATAAAAGACAGACGAATCGTCAATCTGAATTTATCCGTCTGTTCATATTCGCCTGGCAAAAATTGCTCGTTGCTGCCTGCACTCGCGCACGGTCAACGACCGGTCGCCGATCACACCTGTTGGTTTCCAAGACGTTAAGGAGCGAGTATTGATGAAGCTATTTGCTGCGAGTGAAGGACCGCAATCGGCTTGGAAAGCCGAGCGACAATGGGCTGTTCAAATCTTGTTTTGATTCTTGGTTGCGATAGCGACGCCAGCAAGTCATGCTCGCTGCTGCCGTCGCTATCGCGACTTGGGATCAGGGCAGGGGGACGTTACTGCGGGCTAACGCCCGCAGCTAGGTGCTTTCGTCGCGATCGCGACTGAGATGGCGGGGTGAGGACAAGGGCAGGCGAATTGTTCCTCTGAGTTCATTCGTCTGTTCCAACATTCGTCTGTCAGAAATTGCTCGTCGCTGACTACACTCTTGCACGGTCAACGACCGGTCGCCGGGCACACCTGTTAATTCTCAAGTGGTTATGGAGCGATTATTGATGAAGCTATTTGCTGCGAATCAATGAACGCTATCGGCTTGGAAAGCCGAGCGACAATGGCTGACGCCGGTGCTCTGGTCCTTGGGCAAGTAATTCGTAGGCTTAGTCCCGCCTGCTCTCGCTCCTTTTGACTGGAAGACCGTCGGAGAAGATTAGGATTAAGAGTACGATTAAGAAGCAGGCAAAGCCTGGACGTTCTGAAATGAATCAGGCTGAGACGCGCCGTTACTTGACCTTCAATACAACTCGCCTGCCAGATCGTGCTTGGATTTAATGGTCAAAGATCAAGAGTGGACGCAGCTCTCGTATTCCACCGCAACTCGAATTGCGGTAGGCCCTACTACGCAACTCTAGGTTTTGATGGTTCGCTGTAGGTGCTGTTTTAAGAACGTTTTCAGCTTCCGGCTCCTGGCGTGTTTTAGTTCCGTCAACCGCAACGTCACTTCGGCTTGTTCGGTTGCCGCCGGCTGTACGGCACCGTTGAACCCAAGTGCGCTGAGCTGATCCATGTCGACCGCTTCGTGGGGGCCCGCCAGCGTGACCTTGAGTGATTCGGGAGCCTTGGTCTCGACCTCGGCCCAATTTCTTTGCTGGCCCTGCGGACGCACGACGACTCGATCGGGAGCGTCAAATCGCAGTGAATTATCACCGGCGACATTCTCGAGCAACTTTAAGATCATGTCGGCCAACTCGATTGGCCACTCAGGTTCGGTGTCGGCCGGGAATCCTTTGCCCAACGAGTGCCAGCGGCGTCCGAGCACCTTCCACGGATGAACACTGTCGTTGGTCTCCGTCGCACTCACCTCGTCTCGCTCGACCTCGCCATTGGTCGCCGATTTTTCCGCAGCTGGTTTGCTGGATTTTTTCTTCGCCGTCGCTTTCTTCTTCGTGGCTGTTTTTTTCGTCGCCTTCGGCAACGCTTTTCGTTTCGCACTGGCGGGCACTTTGTGCCCCAAGACCTCGGCCAAAAACGGAGCGGTCGACGAGACGACGGCGCCTCGTTTTTTGTTCGTGCAAGTAGCCGCTAACGCTTCGGGCGTTCCTTCGAAAACGATCTGGCCCCCTTCGACTCCCGCGCCCGGCCCCATGTCGATAATCCAGTCGGCGCATTTGATTACATCCAGGTTGTGCTCGATCACGACGACGGTGTTACCCATTTCGACCAATCGCTGCAGTACCCCCAACAACTTTTCAATGTCGTCAAAGTGCAAACCGGTTGTCGGTTCGTCCAGGATATACAGCGTTCGCCCGGTCATCGGGCGTGCGAGTTCTGCCGCCAATTTAACACGTTGCGCTTCACCGCCTGAGAGGGTCGGTGCCGATTGACCGAGTGTGACATATTCGAGTCCGACGTCACAAATGGTCTGCAGGATCCGCGAGATCTTGTCATGTTCGGCGAACAATTCGAGCGCTTCGCCGCACTGCATCTCTAGCACGTCGGCGATCGAGGCGCCGTGGTATTTGACCTCCAGTACATCCGGATGGTAACGGCGTGAATCGCATTCCTCGCAAGGCACCCAGACATCGGGTAAAAAGTGCATTTCGATCTTCAATTGACCGCTGCCTTCACACGTGTCACAGCGACCGCCAGCCACGTTGAAACTAAATGTCCGCGCAGTGAAACGTCGCTCGATGGCTTCGGGAAGCTCGGCAAAGACTTGGCGAATCAAGTCAAACACGCCAGTGTAGGTTGCCGGGTTACTGGTCGGACTATTGCCCAGCGGCGACTGGTCAACCTGGATCACTTTGTCGATAAAGCGAACGCCTTCGAGTTTTTCATAGCGACCGGGACGAACGCGAGCGCGATGCAGTCGTCGAGCCAATGCGGGGTACAGGACGCCTTCGATCAACGAACTTTTGCCGCTGCCGCTCGGACCGGTAATCGCGGTGAGCACGCCTAGCGGAAGCTGCACATCCACGCCGCTGAGATTGTTCTCTCTGGCTCCGGTGATCTTTAACACTTGCACGTACGCCGAGCCATTCGGACCAAAGGTGGGACGGCGGTTCGCTGGGACCGCGATCGATTTGGTGCCGTTGATGTAACCGGCGGTGACCGATTGATCGACCGGCAGCACCTTGGTTGGTTCGCCGCGAGCAACGATGCGTCCGCCATAGCGGCCTGCGCGGGGGCCAAAGTCCGCCAAGTAATCGCTGCTGGCAATCACGTCATGGTCATGCTCGACCACCAACAGCGTGTTGCCAAGATCACGCAATCGATGCAGTGCCCCGATCAGTCGTTGGTTATCGCGTGGATGCAGCCCGATCGTCGGTTCGTCCAGCACATACAACACGCCACACAGACCGCTGCCCAATTGAGCTGCCAAGCGAATCCGCTGCGCTTCGCCGCCCGAGAGCGTTGCGGCGCCTCGGTGCAGCGTCAAGTAATCGAGCCCGACGTCCAGCAGGAAATGGATTCGCGAGGTGATCTCACGCACCAATTCGCCGGCGATTTTGCGTTCTCGTTTGTCCAATTTCCAAGTTGCGATTTGTTCGGCGAGGCGAACCAGTGGCATGTGGACAATATCGGCAATCGTGTGTCCCCGCCAACGTACCGCTGCGGCGTCTTCTTGCAACCGAGATCCATCGCACGCACTGCAATCGATTTCGTCGACAAATTGTTCCAACTTGCCTCGTAGTCCTGGTGTCAAACGCGCCGCTTCGGCAAGCGCGGGATAAAAGCCTTTGAATTGGTATCGGAACACCACGACGTCTTGCTTCGAGGCCGTTTTCGCAGCCGCTTCGCGATCGCTTTCACGCACTTCGATCCAACGTTCGCCAGTCCCATGGAACAAGATCCGGCGTTGGCTGACGGTGAGATTGTCAAACGGCACGTCCATTGGAATTCGCGTTTGACGAGAAAACGCACGCATCATCCACCGGGACACCGATTGGTCGACCGACGGCCACAGCAGCGACGCCCCCTCGAGCAGCGTTGCCGTGGGTGAGGTGATCAGCGCCGCCGGATTGGTTCCCGTTTGCGTGCCAAGTCCTTCGCACTGAGGACACCAGCCGACCGCTGAGTTGAACGAGAAATGGTGCGGCGTCAAATTGTTGAATGAACGCCCGCAATCGCCACACACCAAGTGTTGGCTATGCGTGACCACTTTCCACAACTTTTCTTCGACGTCGGCTTCGGCAAACCCGACTTGCAACACTCCGATGCCGAGCGACAAGGCTTGTTCGATACTGTCACTGATTCGTGATCGATCCGATTCTTGGACCACGATGCGGTCGACCACCACTTGGACTTCATGACGCTGTCTCGCGTCGAGCATCGGGGCGGTGTCCAGCGATGTGGTCACCCCATCGATTCGCACCCGTTGGTATCCGGTGCTGCGAAGGGATTGCCAGGTGTCTTCGGATGCCGGCCCCGACTGCACTTCGATTGGCGCCATCAACATGGCCCGCGTTCCCTCGGGAAGTGCCATGATCTTGTCGACGATTTGGTCGGGCGTCTGAGTGCCCACGGGCACCTGGCAATCGGGACAATACATCGTCCCAAGCCGAGCCATCAAGATTCGCAAGTAATCGTAAATCTCGGTCACCGTGCCGACGGTACTTCGCGGCGAATGACCCAAATTCTTTTGCTCAAGTGCCACCGCAGGCGAAAGCCCTTCGATCCGTTCGACTTTGGGTTTCTGCACTTGGCCAATGAATTGTCGAGCGTACGAGGACAGCGACTCGACGTAACGCCGTTGTCCTTCGGCGTAGATCGTGTCCATCGCCAACGAGCTTTTGCCGCTACCGCTCGGGCCACAGAACACCGTCATCGCGTCGCGAGGAATCTCGACGTCGACCGATTTCAAGTTGTGCTCGGTCGCACCTTCGACCAACACATGCGTGTTTGTACTGGCCGTCGTCGTGATGATGCTCGATAGGATGTTTTCGCTCGGTTTGGCTGCCGTTTTTCGCGGTTTCATGCCGAGCGATTTGGCAATCGCCGCACCGGTGTAACTGCCGGCGACCTTGGCAACGTCTGCGGGACGACCTTCGGCCACGACCATTCCGCCACCGGCGCCCCCTTCGGGACCCAAGTCGATGACCCAGTCGGCGGTTTTGATCACGTCGGTGTTGTGCTCGACGATCACGATCGTGTTGCCGCGATCGGCCAGTCCGTGGATGACCTTTAACAGCAGTTCAATATCGGCAAAGTGCAATCCCGTTGTCGGTTCATCCAACACGTACAACGTGCGTCCGGTTTCCCGTTTGCTGAGTTCACGCGAAAGCTTGATTCGTTGTGCTTCGCCACCAGAGAGCGTTGGCGAGGGTTGCCCCAGTTTCAGGTATTCCAATCCAACGTCGACCAGCGTTTGCAGCTTTTCGGCAATCTTGGGAATGTCTTTGAACAACGCCAACGATTGCGAGATGTCCATCTCCAACACATCGGCAATTGATTTGCCTTTGAATTGCACCGACAACGTTTCGCGGTTGTAACGGCGTCCCTGGCAAACAGGACAGGTCACCCAGATGTCGGCAAGGAAGTCCATTTCCAGTTTATTCGCGCCGTTGCCATCACATCCCGCGCAGCGACCGCCATCGACATTGAAACTGAACCGGCTGGCGGTGTAACCGCGAGTTTTCGCTTCAGGCAATTTGGCATACAGATTGCGAATTTCGTCAAAGACTTTGACGTACGTCGCCGGGTTGCTACGTGGCGTACGTCCGATCGGCGATTGATCGATCGCGATGGTTTTGTCGAGATGCTCGAGTCCTTCGATCGTATCATGTTCGCCACTTTCACATTCCGCCCCGTTCAGTGCGACTCGCAATGCCGGTTCCACGATCCCGCCGATCAGCGAACTCTTGCCACTGCCGGAGACCCCGGTGACACAGGTGACCGTCGCCAGCGGGATCGAGACATCGATGTCGCGAAGGTTGTGAAAGCGAGCTCCTTTGACGGTCAACTGCAAATTCGGGTCGATGGGACGCAGCGTTTGCGGCGGATTGATGCTGCGTTTGCCCGACAAAAATTGTCCCGTCACGCTTTTGGCCGTGTTGGAAACGGTTTCCGCGTCGCCGGCCGCGACAACGCGTCCACCTTTGACCCCGGGGCCCGGCCCAAAGTCGACGACCATGTCCGAGGCCCGCATCGTGTCTTCATCGTGCTCGACCACGATCAACGTGTTGCCGCGATCACGCAGTCGGACCAGCGTTTCGATCAAACGGTCGTTATCACGAGGATGCAATCCGATCGAGGGCTCGTCCAAGATATACAGCACGCCAACCAGCCCACTGCCGATTTGACCCGCCAAGCGAATTCGCTGCGATTCGCCTCCGGAAAGCGTCGGCGCGGTGCGTCCGAGGGTGAGGTAGTCGAGTCCGACGCCCAACAGAAACCCTAGCCGCGTACGGATCTCTTTGAGTGCTTCTGATGCAATGGTTGCATCAGTGTCGCTGAGCTGGATGTCGCTGAAAAACTCGATCAATTCATCGATTGGTAATTCACACAGCGTAGGAAGCGAGGCTTTGTCCGTACCGGCCGCTGCAATGTGTTTTTGGCTTTTTGTGGTCAGCGTGACCGCACAGGCTTGCGGATTCAGCCGCTGTGAATGGCAATCGACGCACTCGATCGTGTTCATGTACTTTTCGAACTGACGCTGTTGCATCTTGTTCTTGTTCGTACGGTAACGAGCCAGTAGTTCGGGGATGAAACCGTCGAATGAATCCGAGTACGTCTTGGCGCGGCTATTGCCTTTCCAAGTGAACTCAAGCGAATCGTCGCTGCCCCACAACCAAACGTGCTTGGCTTGTTCCGGCAAATCTTGCCACGGTCCTTCGAGCATCGTGCCGTCTTTTAGCTCGAGCATCTCGTCCATCGCCTTGGCAACGCCTTGATAGACGTGACGGCGGTATCGCCCCATATCGCTCCAAGATCCGAGCAGTTCGATCGCTCCCTTGCGAACCGATTTGGTTGGGTCGGGGACCAACAACTCAGGCACAAACGTGTACAACCGGCCCAGCCCGTCACAGGCTTCGCACATGCCTTGAGGGCTGTTGAAACTGAACAGTTGCGGCGTGGGCGGTTTGAAGCTTTGGCCACACGAACCGCATGAGTAACGCGACGAGTAAAGCAGGTCATCGGACGGTTTGCCGGCGTCGCGATCATTCGCTTCGGACAGCGAAACGACCACACTGGATTCCCCCAGCTTCAATCCGGTTTCGATCGCTTCGGTGATCCGGCCGCGATCGCGTGAATCGGGATCAATGCGGTCGACTACGACTTCGACATCGTGGCGGTGTTGGCGATCGAGATGCGGTGGATCGCTCAGCCGGATCGTCTCGCCATCGACGCGGGCGAGCGAGAACCCATGCTTGCGCAGGTCCTCGAACAGATCGCGGAACTCCCCTTTTTGCCCGCGGATCAGCGGCGCCATCACCCACAACGTTGCTTCGCCAGGCAGTGACAAAATCCGCGAAACGATCGCGTCACGCGACTGGGCCGTGATTTCGCATTGGCACTTGGGGCAATGTCCGGTGCCGACCCGGGCAAACAAGACTCGCAGAAAATCGTAGATTTCGGTGATCGTGCCGACGGTACTTCGCGGATTATTTCCGGTCGATTTTTGGCTGATCGAAATCGATGGACTTAGCCCGCCGACAAAATCGACATCGGGCTTGGGCATTTGGCCCATAAATTGCCGAGCGTAATTGCTCAGACTCTCGACGTACCGCCGTTGACCCTCGGCGTAGAGCGTGTCAAATGCTAGCGAAGACTTTCCGCTTCCCGAAACACCTGAAAAACAGATCAATTGGCCTCGCGGCAGGCTCAGATTTACATCGCGAAGATTATGCTCTCGAGCACCTTTGACTGTGATTTCCTTCGTCGTCATGCTCGTTCAGGTGCCTCTTAGAACAAGGAATTTCCGTGTGAATCATCAACGCTATGACCATTCTCACGCAAGGGAAAGGGGGTAGTGTATCGGTTTTCACCGGGATTGTCCCGAGCGGCTCGTTTTGGGGTCGGGACACGGTTTGCCAGCGGCATGGTTGGGCGGCGGCCCATGATTTTAGGTGGTTTGGGATAGGTTGGTGCCGGTGTTGCCAACCACGTGTACCCTCGTGAATGATCCCATGCTGAGTTAAAACAGTGGATTACTTACAGCTAGAGACGGGGATTGAGATCGAAATGGCAAAAGGATTGTTCACTCAGGGGATGTGCGTCCTGCTCCGTGAGCCGGTTTCGATCGCCGAATTAGAAGAGCGGCTAAAGTGTTTCGAGCTGGTCGGACGCCACGAATCGATCGAGGATGACGACGCCCCGGAAACGTTGGTGATGAAATATCGCGAGGACGTGGGCGGTCATTTGTTGGTCACCCCTTCGCAGAGTACTTGGCCCGATGATATGGGGGACCCCGACGAGTCGCCCGAACGCTTTGTCGCTTGGTCGCTAGGCCAATTTGGGCCGCTTGCCTTTCCGGGATGTTTGCAGCGGGCGGCCGAACAAACATGGGGCTGGGAAGATGGCGCCAGCGCGGTCAAAGAGCATACCGCCCATATCCGCATTCTGATCAGCTATGTGCTCGGCGTCGAAGAAACGGGGGGCGAAGAAGACGAAGACATTCCGTTGGTGCCTGAGGACTACGACGCGGTGCACGAGATGCAGTTCGTCACGCGAGCGGTGACCGAATTGCTGCAATTGCCGCAAGCGATTTGTTATTTCAATCCGGGCGGCGAAGTGCTGCGGGACGAGACCGGGCTGCGTCAGGGGTTGAACTATGCGTGGAGCCACGAATTGCCGCCGCTGGACATGTGGACGAACGTGCGGATTTTCAAAGCCGATGATGCCTGGACGCTGATGGACACCGTCGGCAACGGCCAATTGGATCTGCCGGATTTGGAAGCGGTTTATCAAGCCGATAAGTTCGAGCCGGCCGACATTGAGCGATTCTTGCGAAACGCGTCGCTGTACATGTTGACGTCCGACGAAGAGATCGAGGATGGCGATACCGCCGACGGACCTGGCAATTTGACTTGGCAAGCGCTCGAATGCGAACAAGCGTTGTCGGATCCACCGCGACCGACAATTCGCTGGATCCCCCAAGACGGTGGCGAGCCACCGGAAGAGTTTTTGGATCGGGGCGAAGCGGAAGACGAGTTTGACGAAGACGAACTTGACGACGACTTTCTCGATGAAGACGAAGACGATCTTTAACAGCGTCCCGTAGCGAAACTCGCCAATGGCTTGTTGATTTGATCCAAATGGAAATCGCAATGGTGAGCCGTGGGCCGTAAGGCACCGGGTATCTCTCGCGTTGACCTGAAAATGGGCGAGATTCCATCCACCCGCGTGGGACCCGGCCGCTGACGCGTCACGGCTCACTAAATCAACAAGCCGCCAAGAGTTTCCGGCCGCGATGATTTTGTTTTCCACATGGCTCGACCGGGCGTGAATTGCGGCGAACCCTGCGCGGTGGAATCATTCTTCTTATAATGCGCTCGCCCACGTCTGCTTGCCCCGCTTTTTCTAATTGCCACGTCGATTTCGTTCTGCAAGGAGGACCATCGTTATGCCGCTATTGATACAGGGCACAGCGATTGTGATCCGCAACGATGCACTGGATCGGTGTTTGCCGGGCGGGGCTGCTGATTTTGTTTCAATCGCTCCGAACGCGATGAGCTACAGTGACGACCTGTTGTCGCAAGCAAGTTTTATGTCGCCATTAGACGCGCATCGTTTTGCCGAGCAGCTTGAATTGTATGGACTCGATCGAACCAATGAGGTGGTCGATTTTGTGATGGTCCATTCGCATGATCAAACCGCTGAACCCGACAACGATTGGCTTGTCTTGTTCGAATACGAGGGCGGCTTGATCGCAACGATGCGAGGGAGCGAGAGTCGAAAAATCGTCGCGCCCAAATCATGGACACCGGGCGAGCAGCCTGCGCTACAACATCTGTCGGGCGAAGAGGTGCAATCGCGATTAGAGTTCGTTCGCCGCGAAGGCAAAATCGATGTGTATCGCGATAAGGAAACGGGGCAATTGCTCTATCACACTCGGCTGCATGAAACCGACGAAGAGATTTATGAACAAGCCGTGGCGGTGGTGTGGCAACACAATCGCAATCCAGGCGATCCGCCGGTGGACGCCAGCCGTCAGGAAGCGTTGCGAAACGCGATCGGCCAATTGCAGCACTTGATCGCGAAACAGCCTGCCGCATGGGGCGCCCACGTGATGTTGGGGAAAGCTTGGTTTGCGGTGGACGAGCTCAAACGAGCTCGTGATTGTTTGCAACGTGCGGCGGATCTTGAACCCGACAATACGATGGTGCTCAAAGAACTTGCCGGCATCTGTTTGGAACAAGCGGACACCAAGCAGGCGTGTCAGGTAGGCGAACATGCCGTCGCCGTCTCACCCGACGATCCCGAATTGCTTGGTAATTTGGCCGTCGCCTATTTGATTGATGGGCAAACTGCGAAAGCTGAAAAGACGATCGCCCACGCGAAACGGATCAAACCCGAGGATGCGGTCAATCAACACATTGGCAATCTGGTGTCCGACGTGATTCAGGGGCGTCGAGAATCGCCGCGCACGTTGCAGCAGATGATGAGTCCGGCAAAGCCAGCGTCGTGGTACGACCGAGCCCGCCGCTGGTTCGGACGATCCGAGTAGATTGCTGCGGACACGGATTGGCGATGCGAATCAAAACCCCGATCTTGGTTGTTAAGATCGACGTCGAAACTCGCTGCCTTTCAGGTTGCTGATTTAGCACCCCGTCGCGGAGCGACGTTCTGTGGCGAACGATCAAGTCACAAAACGTCCCGTTGGGACTCGATTGATACTGGCGAAAATCCTCGGACTGAAGTCCGAGGCTATCGAAATATGTCGCTCCGCGACAGCAAATATCTCAACTTCAAAATGTGTCTGTGAGGGACCGAGTCATGAGCGAGATTCCCTCGATGACGAGCTTTGAAATTGCGTTCTTCGACGTTCTCCGGGCCGCGGGCTCAGCAATTTGCCTGGCCGGCCTTAGTAGATCCGAGTAAACGGCCGGGCCGTCGGCCCTACAATTCATTCGTTTTCTTTGCCCCAGCCCGTTGGGCTGGGCTAGGTAAACGTCTGGGGCTTTGCCCCTAAAAACAAACGCACAACATCAATACTTACGCGTTCGGGGGCGGTGCGTTCCCAGGGAGAGCCGAGGAACGAGGGGGCGAATCGAAAAGAGCCTGCGGCGAGCGCTGTTACGCGGCCTTCAATTCGTCTTGGATTTGGCTCGATACGCGGGCCGACAGCGGCGCGTTTTCGCGACGGATTCCGTCGCTGCCGTAATAGATGATCGTGTTCTTGGTGAAATCGCAAATCGCGGTCAGTTTGACACTACGAGGCCCATGCAAGCAAAAGTAGATGCCACAGGGTTTTCCGCCTCGAATCACTTCCCGCTGAGTCATCGGGAACTGTTTGGATTCAAGATGCCCGAGTTCGCAAAGCCGGCGTTCGACGTTGGCACAAAGTGTTTGGTAGTCGACACGGGTAGGCGTGATGCAGATCATGAGGTGCAGAGCTCGGGGGGGAAACGCCCAATGTTTCACACGGCCTAGCGACTGGGTGTTGGTGCCGCGAGGCAGGGTTCGGTATCGGCGCCCCGTCGGCTCGAAAATTAGCGGTCCGAGCTCAAGTTTGGCTGTAAGTTCGGCATTTGCTGTTAAGAGATATCGATTGTGCCGATCCCATTCGGGATGACACATTTCAATAAAAATAGTGATGCCAAGACGGTCAGTTGCGATCCGGCTGAGTGATACGACCGAAAATATCTCGCAAAATTACCTGCTCTAGCGAGGCGTCACGACCGAGCGGGATCCAGCCGAGGGTTTGCGGAGTGTCGTCGATGCGGTTTTGTTCACGTATCAACGTGCCATCATGCCGTTTGTTGGACGCCGATTCGGTCGCGTATTGATTTCGATCGGTGTCCTCGAGGTCCTTTTGCACGACGACTTCGATCACGTACCCGGCGCCTTGCGGGCGAACGGTCACGATCGCCCGACGACGGATCGATTGCAGGGTCGATTGCAAGCGTTCAAAGCCAGGCGTGCTGTCCTTTTTCCAAGGCTCCATCAGCGAGGCGCCGATTTGATAAGTCGTCTCCAGCCGACCATCCAATACGATCCCGTCGGAATTCTGGACCGGTTGTTCCCTAGCGATGCGAAAGTAATCATCCATCGCGTCGACGACTTGCGACCAAACGAATGCATCCGGAGCTGGCGGCAATTCCAATGGGTTGGGAATAAACGTTTCCGGAACGTTGGTGGTCAAACGATGGGCTAATTGGCCACAGCCCGCTAGCAGCAGCGCAAGCGAAACGCACATCGCGTAGTGAGCCATTCGCTTGATCATGGTGGCGGTCTCGGGATGCGTAAACGTGGGACGCTTGGCTTTTTAAAACCAAGATTGATTCGGTGGCAAAATCGCGGTAGCTGGTGGAGGCGTTTGCGTGGTCGAAACGCTATCGGTAGCGTGTGATGCGGCTAAGAAGACTCTCGCAACTGTGAGCTGCGATCCGTTAGAAGCGATTCGGATAGGTTGTGGAATCATCCGGACGCCGTGCAATGCTTTGGGGCAACGGTTTCGCACCCTCGATGTCTTCGGGAAACAGACTCCACACTTGCACTCGTTTCTGCATGTCCTTCATCACGTTCTTTTGCGAATCGGCGATCTTCTGTTCGCGAATTTTGGCGCGTATCTCATCCTGCACTTCGCTTAGTGGCGCGTACCCTGCCTCGCGTCGATCCAGTACCCGCAAGATGTGGTAACCCGTCTCGTCTTGAATGATCTCGCTCATGGCGTTGAGCGGCAGAGTAAAAATCTGTTGGTCCAGCACATCCGATGCAAGCGATCCTTTGGCGGTCCAGTCATGAAGGCCTCCGGAACTTGCAAATGGCTCTTGGCTTTTGGCTCGTGCGACCGCTTGCAGGTTGCCACCAAAATAGGCTTCGCGTCCCATGTCCGAGATTGCCTTCATCGCTTCTTCGCGCGAAGCAAAATTGCTGAACAGCACGGTCAGTTGTTCCCACGTCGCTTCGGCCGGATGGCGGTAGTCATCGAGATGGTCGTTGTAGTATTGATTGATGTCGGCAATCGAAACGTTGGGGTCCTTCTCGACTTTGCTGCGGATATAGAGGTGACCGAGCATGGCATCCGTAAAGTCGCGTTGTCGCGACGCGAGCGAACTGCCCTTTTCGCGAAGCAACGCGTCGAGTTCAGCGATGTCGGTGACCTTGTATTGCTTTTTCAGCTGCGGCAGTTCCGATTCAAAAAACATCTGCCGTGCGCGGGCGGCAAGGGTTGCATCGGCTTCTGCACGTTTGTCGGCGGATTGCGTGCCCACTTGATCGAGTAGAAAACTCTCACGCATCATCTTGTTCTGGATCGCCTGCGTCAGCATGCCCCGGGTTAGATTGATGCGAGCGTATCGCAGTTGTTCCTCGGGGACTTGTTGTTTTGATTTCGCCAACACTTCGTTGATTCGAGCATCGACTTTCGGCGAGACTTCGCCGTAATAGATCGGGCTTTGCCCGACCACCGCGATGATGGCTGCGGGATCATCGGGCAGCACGACGTTCTGGGCCGCTTCGACCTCGTCCCGGGTAGGGATTTGTCCATGACATTCGGACCCAACGCAGATCAATGCGATCAGGACCACGAAGGCGTCAACGAGCCGATAGGGGGCGAGCGGTTGCATTCCTTGCTCTACGCTGAATAAGTGAAGGGGCCAGATAATCCTATGGCTTGTAGCCCAGTCATCGAATTCAATGCAAGGTCAGAACCGAATGCCCGCAAAAAGAAAATGACCCCAAAGGCCATGACCCAGAAAGCATTTAGGGGGTTCCGGTAACCCTGTCAAACCTAGTCGCTAAACCAATTCGCTAAACCAAGTCGCTAAACTAAGTCACCCGGGATTCGCTCGCCTCGGTCATGCACCTGCGGCATCGGATGGTTGATTTCACCAGGCCGCAAGTGAGTTTTCTCGGTCAATAATCGCATGCTTTGGGCATGATAGAGTTGTGGAATCGTGGTGTCGCCGCGTCGCAGCCGGTACAAGATGCAGCCTTTGCGGCGAACGTAATACATCCCATACACCTCGGCCACGAACAATTCTCGCTCCATGCCAACGCCGACCGTTTCGACCGAATCTCCGATGTCGATACCGTCGGATTTGACCGCCAACCACAAACAAGGGCGAAGCCGAAAGCGGACCTTGCCGTATTGATAGTGGTAATAAGTGCCGTCGAACTTGTGACGGCGAAACACACGCTCGCTGGGAATGCGGCGGGTCACAATGGCCACGTCATTGGGGTGAATGAAATCTTGCCCATTTTCAGGCCAACGCGGGAAACAGCCGTAAACAGGTGCACTAGGCTCGAGCATGATCAATCCGAATTTGGAGGCATTGGGATCCAAACCGATTGTAAGACGAGGGCCATCGTCGTCCAACTGCTTTTGCTAGCGGAGCCGCCGTTACGACAAGGGCGATGGCGGGGAAAGCGGGCCGATGGTCCGCATCCACTTTTTGACTCGCTGTTTGAATGGCAGGTGGCGAGCTAATTGATGGGTTTGATGCTGCAGCCGATGCCACGCGTGATAGGGGGTCGATGGTGAGGTGACCCCATACAAAACACGACTTTGGGTGTCGGTTTGTTTGCGTTTGTACGTGGGTTCGCCGTATCCCATGTCGATCGTGCGGATGCCGTAGTTGGTTGCGCTATGCACGATGCTCTTGAACAACGCGGTGCCTGGCGAGTAGATCGCAAAGCGAGGGTCGTACACAGGAAACCAATAATGCAGCAGGTCGCCTTCGCGAACGCCGTAATGGGCTGCCACCAAGTGATCGCCCGCTCGCAGGACCGACAACATCCCATACGCTCCGCAGCGTGGTTTGTCGAACAAATGACGCAGCATGACGTGGGACCAGGGCGAGGCAAACACATCAAGTGGCTTGGTGCGGAGGTATTGTTCTCGTTTCAGCTGGATCGTGCGGTCAAGCAGATCGGCGTCGCGACAATCAAGTTCGAGCGAGATTTCCCCCAGCTCGCGTGCCATTTTTCGCGTTTTCTGATGCTGTTTTTTTAGCGTCGTGTGGACCTGTTCCAAACGGCGAAGCGCCGCCGGCGAATCATCGCCCAACTGCAACGAGAACGCCGCAATCGTTTCAAAGCAATCTTGCTCGGCCAACCCGTCGGCAGGACCGACAAGCGAATGGAAATGGAACGCCTTTAGATTCAATTCTTTTAACAACCACCGCCAATCGATTGCCACAGTATTAGATGCGATAATGTTGTGCGCGTCGTTGAAGCAGCGACCGACCGGCCAGGCAACGCCGCGAATTCGGTGAAACGCCCACAATCCGACCAATTGATCGCCGCGGCGGATGCGGGCGATTTCCACATCGCCACCCCGTGCTGTATCCGTGGCTGCCGCGAACGAAGGCGAGAAAAATGGGCTAGCAAATTCAGCACGTGAGCCGCGCAAACGCTCCCAATCTTGCAGATCCGCCTCGTCCAAATGGGAAAAGGGGACGCAATCAACTAGCAGGTCTGTGGAGGGGGAGACGGTGGGAGCTGAACGCATCAACAGGGTGTTTGCAACGTTTTCGATCGAGGGAGATTCATGGACTTGATGATCATCGGTGGCCAAAGCGGACCTAGGGAACGTAGCAGGGGTTGCGGCAGAGGATTCAGTAGACGTCGACACAACAATCGTTCGCTATACGGCGGCGCACCGCGACGCTCCCATCGAGACAGTGGCGACACAAGAGAAGGCGTTTTCAGGACAACGCGGTCGCTCGAGAGATCTAGTCTAGTTGCGGACCCAGCAGCGTCAATCAATCACTGCCCCCCAATGCCGTCGATTTTGATGCCAAACGGGTGGTTCTCGTAGCGGAGCGGCGCGAGCCGCCCAGTCAAAATCGAACTTTTACTCGCTGCAACCGAGCGGGCCTCGCGCCGCACCGCTACCCAAAATTAGATGGCGTTGACTGCAAGGCACCGGGTACTGCGTGGGACCAAGTCGCTGACGCGTTCTGATGTTGCGAGTTTAAACGTTCTTCGGGCCAAAGGCCCAGCAATTTGCCTAGCCGCCCTCATTGAGTCCCTGCAAACGGCCGGACCGTTGGCCCTACAATTCATTGGTTTTCTTGGTCCCAGCCCGTTGGGCTGGGCTAGGTAAACGTCCGGGGCTTTGCCCCTCAATACAAAAACGCAACCTCAAAACTGACGCGTTGCGGCTCGGTAAATCAACTAGCCGTTGGTGAGTTTCGGTATCCCGAAATTCAAGACGGGATCCGGTCTTACGCGGCGTCGTTGAACAATTGGCCGCCGCCGCGTTCTCGTTCTTCCCCTGAACCGGATCGGCGATAGGTGCGTGGCGTGTCCAGTCCAGCCAACAACCGCAGGATCTCCTGTGAATGGCTGGCCAAATGGTACTGGCATACAAACAGCGACACTGCGGCTTGATGAGTGGTGGCGATGATGTGAGCGACCGATTGGCTGCGATCTGCCAGATCGATCTCGCCCGACTGACGCAGTTTTTCGATTAGCGTGGTGCCCGATGCGGGAGCTTGAGCGTCCGACAACAACTGCTCACGCTGCTCGACCATGGTTTCGAGACGTCCGACCGCTTCGAGTAATTCCAAGCCGGATTCGGCGACTTCGCTGGCGGCAGACGCTTTGGTTTGAATCCGCGAATTGGCTACCAATTGCTGGACGTTGGTGGCCACGACTTCCAATTCGTCGACGTAGTCCGCGACACGGTTTGCCCACGTTTTGTTTGTTTGCATGATACTACGCGCTACGGCTCATTTGAAATAATTGGTACATCGGATCGGCAATCGAGCTTGCCGAGGCTTCGGTCAAATCCTCGACAATCAATTGATCCATCTGCTGTTGGAACACTTCCTCGGTCCGGCCGCCGTGCATGTAGGCAGGCTTGCCCACGGTTTTCCGCATTGAATCGAGCATGCTGCCAAACAGCGTTTGACCGACAAACTCGGTGAACGCTTCTTGGGTCTCGTTGACAGGAGCCTCGGGCTGTTTGGATATCGCGTGTTGATCAAACGACGAAGCGGATGACGCCAAGGGGGATGTCGATGGGATGTTCATAAGATCACGCGTGTTCCGATTGGGAGCGTTTAGTATCGAGTCGACTTGGTTGGTTATTGAAAGACGACTTCGCCGTACAAGTCACCTTTGGCTTTGAGCGTCTTGATGATGGCGATCAAGTCGGATGTCGGGACATCGAGCGCATTGAGGGCATCGGCCAAATTTTTCAGCTTTGCCGTATCACGCTCATCCATCTTGTCGTCGACGCCGACCAATCCGCCCACACCACCGGCTTCGATTCGCAGATTGCGGTGCGTGACCAGTACCGGGGCGACTTCGACGTCCTTGCCGATCACCACGATCCCTTCGCGTTCATTGATCACAACGCGTGAAGAATGGCTGGCGATTTGGATCGGCAGATTCAGTAGCAGTGAGATAAATTTGATCGGGTTCTCTTGATACAGCTCGGGGATTTGAACTTGGACATGCAGTTGGTCGATCGCTTGAGCGCGAGGACGATTATTGCGTGATCCCGATCCGCTGCCCGATCGACTCGAATCGCCCAGCGTCAGTGCCGACAAACTGTTGACCTCGTCTTCGATTCGCTGTGTGTTGTCAAAACTGGCAAAATCACGTTCCAAGATCAGCGTGATCATGCCGTCTTTTTGAAACGACGCGGGCACGGTGGCTTCCATTTTGGCGCCACCTTGGACCGTACCGGTGGTGGCGGGGCCGTCGATGCTAACCTTCACGCGGCCTTGCGCGACCGCATACACCGTCGGGTTGTCGGCGCGTGGACCCAGCATCGGCGTCAGCATCAAATAGCCGCCTTCGAGACTTTTGGCGTTGATGGCGTTGACGGTGACATCGATTTGGTCGCCGGTGTGCGAGCCGACGGCGGGGATGCGTGCGGTAACAAAAACCATCGCAACATTCTTTGCCTCGGCAACATCCTTCAAATCGAGTTGTCCAAGCGAATCAACGGCCATTGACCCGCCCATCAATTGCATCATCCGCGATAACGCTCGCGCCGTCGGAGCCGCATCGTTATCGCCGGTCCCTCGCAGTCCGACGACCAACCCCAACCCTTGCAGCGTGTTGATTTCTTGGCCTTTCAATCGGCACATATCGCCAAGCCGAAGCGTCGCGGCATCCGCCGGCGATGTGACCACGCAGAGGACGATCGTGATGATGATAGAAGCGATAGATTTCATCGGAGGCCTGTTGCGTTTGGATTCATGACGATGGACAGCCAGTGCAGTCTGTTTAAAACGGTTGGACGCGATCAAACCAACGACTAAACCAACCTCGTTTGTACCCGTCCCGCAAATGTCCCTGATCTTCTTTGCGTATTTCAAGATCAATCAGGTCACGGCTCAGGATCACGTTGTCCGGTGCGATGTCTTGCGCCCGGCAGATTCCCGACAGCGATGTTTCCCAGAGGTTGTCGTTGATGCGAATCGTCTTGCGAGCCTCGACGACCAAATTTCCATTGGGGCGAATATCGACGACCGTCGCGGCGATGTTGAACGTCATCGCTTCGCGTGATTTCAGTGACGCTTGGCTGCGAAATTGAGATTCCGATTCGCCTGCCACTGCCGGATCGCCGTTGGCTTGCGGGTCGGGTCGTAGCCGAAAATCGGTCAAGCGGATCCAATCGGACAGCACCGCTTCGTACAACGTTTTTTTGCGGTTTTCGGCGGCACCGGTCGCAGTCACACTGGCGATTTCGTCGACTCGAATCGTGACGATGTCATTTTTTTGAAACGTTCGCAAACGAGGCGCAGGCTGATACGTCCAACTGACGTTGCTCAGCAGTGCCGGCGCCCCGGGGGCTGCCGCATAGGGTGCTTGCGATGCGCCGGGATGCGATGCGCCGGGATAGTAGCCCGGATTTTGATGAGGCATCGGCAGCGGTTGCAACGATGCATTCGGGCCGGCCGCGGCCGCCGGCGGCCCCGGTTGTCGCAACAGCGAACTTTCCTGGGCGTCCGCATTTGCGCACAGCAGTCCAACAGCCAGCAGCGAAATCGAACAAGCGAAAACGTCACGCCAGCGAATCGTCAAGGATCGAAAGGGCATCGTGTGGATCATTGGATTTTCAATAAGGCTATTGAGCTTGGGGAGCACGGGTGACAATTTCAACGACGCTGCTGTTGACGACGCGTGCGACCAACCGTTTACGTGGTTCGAGCGTTTCAATTTCAACCAGCTCGGATTCGGCACCGTCACCGAGTGCTTTCGCATTGGTGGTCACACTGATCGCGCCATTGACCACCCGCACTTCGACCAGGTCACCGCGACGAATAAGCATCGGTTTGCCTACCTGGCTTCGCAGGATCGGTTCGTGGCTGCGTAGATTGCTGCGAGTTTCCATGCCCACCAATTCGATCGGATCGGTACAGTAGGATTCGTCCCATTGGTCAATCGGGATCGGTCGTTCGGTTAAATCAGCGCGTCCAATTCGATTGCCCGAACGAATGCTTTTGATTGGCACGATGGCGACCGGATTCTTTTCGAGGGTCACGATCAATTCTGTTTCGATGCTGCCTTCGAGTCCGTTGGAAACGACTCGCAGTAAGCCTGGGCCCGGCTTGACGGTATTCACAAACTCGGCGGATTGAACGCCTCGTGCTAGTTCGAGTTGTTGCATCGCGGGTTGGTGACGATCGATTTGCATGTCGTACCGCTCCAACAGCGACGCGTCACTTCGCGAGATGGCAAGCGTGATCCACTGGATCAAACGCTCAGCAAATTGTGGATCCAAATTGGCACGCTGCGGGATCGGATCGGTCGTCTGTTTCATCGCGGTGTGTCCAGCGACTTGCTGATTCAGCCTAGCTGGTCCATGATCTGCCGGTCCGTGATAGTTGGCGTGCTGGATCGAAGAACCCGCGACCAATGAAGACGGGGCAACCGATGAAGACGGGGGCGCGGGTTTGGCCGCGACTACGTACGTCACCTCGGTCGTGTCGGGACCGATCCAATAGAGTCGCTTCGGTGTCGCCTCGGCATTCAAAATCACTTCGGTCAACCGCTGGCGATCCACTCGCATCGCTTTGCCGTTGACGGGAACCAGCCCCACGGCGGATCGACTCATGCGTGGCCACCCCGGAATGTTCGGGTCCAGCGGCACCACAACGTCTCCTAGACGTACGATCGGTGAATTCACAACCGATTCGCTCTTCATACGAAACGTCCAATTCGTCGTCGCGTCGATCGTGGTGTTGGGCGATGGGGCAGGACGAGATTTGCGAACCGGGACAAACGCCCCGGTTTGCGCACACGCATCCGATACGCCTGCGATCAACGCAAACGTTAGCACTGTGTTTCGGATGAATGTCGCGAATTTCATATTCACCATGAAGCTAGCGGAAACTAGAACCGACGAAGGTTCGAGATGTTTTGCATGATCTGGTCACCAGCCTGGATCGCTTGACTGTTGAGTTCAAAGGCGCGTTGGGTGGTGATCAAGTCGATCAGTTCTTGGACCGGTTCGACGTTCGAGGCTTCGAGGTTGCCTTGGACGAGGCTTCCGAGTCCTTCTTCGCCTGGATTGCCGGCTTGTTCCGGTCCCGACGCATCGGTTTCCATGTACATGTTTTCGCCGACCTTTAGCAATCCATCCGGGTTGATGAATTGTGCCAGTTGAATTTGACCGACGGTGGCCAATTCGACTTGTCCTGGTTGTTGGACCATCACTTCGCCGTTGCCATTGATCACCATCGCGGTGGCATCGTTAGGAATGTTCACCGGCGGATCGAGCAGTCGCCCGGTTTGGGCCGAACCGACAACCAGCTGGCCGTTGGCGTTGATGTCGAGGTTGCCCGCCCGAGTGAACATGGTGTCTTGGGTTGACGGGTCCACGACACGCAAGAATCCGCTGCCTCGAATGGCAACGTCCAAATCACGTCCGGTCTGTTGCAGCGTGCCTTGACGTTGGTCAGTTTGCGTGCTGGTGATTCGCACCCCAAGCCCGACTTGCGTGCCCACGGCGGTCGGGTTCCCGGTGGTATCTTTTACGCCCGGGTACACCTCGGTGCGATAGAGCAGGTCTTCGAAATTGGCACGGTCTTTTTTGAACCCGGTGGTATTGATGTTCGCCAAATTGTTCGCGATGACGTCCAACTTGGTTTCCATTGCCCCCATGCCGGTGGCTGCGGTGTACAGCGATTGAACGCTCATCGGGAACTCCGTTTCAAGAATTGATTTGGGATTGGCGCACCCGTTCCGGGGAGCGCAAGGGGGCCAAAGGTAAAGGTTGAGTGTTTAAGTGTTGGTATTGGTTTCAGGTTTACGGTTGCAGCACGCGACTGATCAGCGATCCCATCACGTTGTCTTGGTTTTTGATCATCTGCACATTCGCTTCGTACATCCGACCGGTTTCAATCAGTTCCATCATCGCCATCGTCGGTTTGACCGAAGATTGTTCGAGCTGTCCCGCCACGACCTGACGCTCGGTGGGCGGCACAAGGTCGATGTCAGCGAGCGGTTTAAACAGGTTGCCTCCGACGTGGGACAAATCGCCTTGGCTGCGTGGTTTGGCCAGCATGATTTCATAGCGATTTTGGCCTTGTTGAATGCGTCCTTGCGGCCCCACTTGGTAGGGCTGCGTCGGGTCGAGTTGAATGTTTTTGCCGTCGCTGCCGATGACTTGGTCCCCTGCCGGATTGATCATCCGACCTTGATTGTCGAACAGGAAATCACCCGCTCGAGTCATCAAGCGTTCGTCGCCCCGCTGGACCACAAAAAAGGATTCAGAGTCATTGATGGCAAAGTCGGTGGTCCGCCCGGTTTCTTTCATCGGGCCTTGATCGAATTGAGTTTTTGAACGCTGGATGGTCACGCCGCCGCCAATATCGTCGGCACCACCGAGTCCGGGCGAAACTTCGCCCTCTTCGATCATTTCCGCGAAACGCGCCTGCAAAATCGTTTGCTGCGGTTTGTAACCAGGCGTTTGCACGTTCGCCAAGTTATTGCTGAGCACCTCTAGCCGATGGCTTTGCGCATTCGCGCCAGCCGCGGACAGATAGACACCGTAGGGCATACGTCACCAAACCTTCCTTGCATTGAAGAACATCCCCTTTGCGATAACACTTGGCGAATCCACGATGCAAGCCCAACCCACCGGCGAGACGAAAAACTTGAGCGAATCCGGCCAAGAAAGGCAAATAATTTTGCCCTGCCGACTCCGTAGGGCAGGATCGATCCATGGGGGCTCGTCGATTTTTGACAACGTGCGTAGACTTAAATGCATCGGTTGCTAATCCATTTCCATCCTCGCCACGTCACTTCTAGAGCCTCATGTCGCCGAGCGAACACGATATTTACGAAGAACACGTCCTCGATCACTACGAAGATCCGTACCATCGCGGGCCGCTTGAACACGCAACCCACTCCGACGAGGGGAATAATCCGTTGTGTGGCGACGTGATCCATATCGACTTGAAATTGACCGACGACGGCAAAGTCCAAGAGGCTTGGTTTGACGGCGATGGATGTGTGATCAGCCAAGCGTCCGCGTCGATGCTGGTCGAGCAGATGGAAGGCAAAACGCTCGAAGAGCTCAAAAATTTTTCTGCCGATGAGATGCTGGCATTGTTTGGGCCCAAGCTGACTCCGAATCGCCAAAAATGTTGTCTGCTCTCTTGGCGAGTTTTGCAGAGTGCAGTGCATTCACCCATCAATGGAGATGCCGATACCGACGACAACGACGGGCCGCACTTTGGTGGCCCAAGCTTAGGCGAAGAATCCTGATGAATATGCCCATTGAAACGCAGTCCCCGACCGCATTGGATGTTGTGAAATATCGCGGCGATTTTCCGATCCTTGATCGCATCGTTGCTGACGAAAAACCGCTGGCGTTTCTCGACAATGCTGCCAGCAGCCAACGTCCGCAGGCGGTGATCGATGCGATGTCGGATTGCTATCAGCGGTATTACGCCAACGTCCATCGTGGCATCCATACGCTCAGCGAAGAGTCGACCGATCGCTACGAGCAGGCGCGTCGCGGAGTGGCCCAATTTATTGGTGCCGCTGAATCGCACGAGGTGATCTTTACCGCTGGCACGACGGCGGCGATCAACACGGTCGCTCGTTCGTGGGGAGATGCGAATGTCAAATCGGGCGATACGATCCTGTTAACGATCGCCGAGCATCATGCCAATATCGTTCCGTGGCACCAATTGGCAGCGCGAACGGGATGCAAAATCGAATTCCTGCCGCTGGATGAAAATTTCACGATCACCGACGAAGTTGTCGCAGAGTATCTGCAGCGGCTGCGACCGAAAATGTTTGCGTTCACCGCAGCAAGCAACACGCTCGGAGTGGAGTTTCCAGTCCAGCGGTGGACGGCAATGGCTCATGAGATCGATTGCCGTGTGTTGGTGGACGCTGCCCAAGCGGCGCCGCATCAAGTGCTCGACGTCCAAGCATTGGACGTCGATTTTCTCGCGTTCAGCGGTCACAAGACATGCGGGCCTACTGGGATCGGCGTGTTGTATGGCAAGTCAGCATTGCTGGATGCGATGCCGCCGTTTTTAAGTGGCGGTGGGATGATCAACGAAGTCACGACCACCGGGTTCACCAGTGCGGCATTGCCGGACAAGTTCGAAGCGGGAACACCGCCGATCGTCGAAGCGATCGGATTGCACGCCGCCACCGAGTACTTAACGTCGGTCGGGCTCGATGAAATTCACGCGTATGAAAAAGAGTTGGGCAGCTACGCGGATCGCGGACTTCGCGAGATCGACGGTGTGCGAATCATCGGGCCAGAGCCTGATTTGAAGGCCGGGATTGTTAGTTTCGTCGTCAAAGGCGTTCACGCGCACGACATGTCTCAGACGCTTGATGCGTACGGGATTGCGGTTCGCGCAGGACATCATTGCACGATGCCGCTGCACAAATCGCTCGGTTTGTCCGCCTCGACTCGCGCTAGTTTCTACTTCTACAACACGTATGAAGAAGCAGATCGTTTGATCGCTGCGGTATCGGAGATTCGCAAACGTTTCGCCCCGAGCGGCCGCAAACGCCGCCCGCGAAACCTCTAGCCGCTTCACCTCCCCCAAAAGCTTTGCTTTAGGGGAGGTTCGGTGGGGCCTTCAGGCGACATCCGGGCGGGGCTTGTCTCATGCTCGATCGAATGTCGCCAAGACTGACACCGTGTTGTTTACTGCGTTAAACTGGTGCCAATCAAAGCTAGTCGAACCGAGCATTCTCATCTGGATTCTTCCTATGCACGCGAAGCGGATTCTTTTCTTCATTCTCTGTTGGGCTTGTAGCATTGGGGCCTACGTGCAAAGCGAGACGAAGGAAACTGCGTCTCAAGAATCCAAGTCGACCGAGGCTGTCACGTGTTCCGTGCAAGGAAAGGTGGTAATGCCGGATCAGGTGTCCGCAGGGATCAATACGGACGGTCTCTCTCTTGATCAGGTCGTGGTCACGTTGGAAGGCAGCTACAGGCACCCGCGTATGCCGTTCCCCCAAGAGTGGAGCACGATGAAGCCTGAGGAGCGTTCCCAATGGCGTCAAGACTTCATGAAAACAGAGGACTACAAGGACTATCTCCGCGCGGTCGAAGAAGCGCGTGGAAAGCGAGCAACCTACACGACGCAACTTGCCGAAGATGGTTCCTTTGTTTTCGAAAACATCAAACCCGCTTGGTACCAGCTTACCGCGTCGATCATGCACCCCGCTGCCGGTGCGGAGCGTTCACAGACTCTCGCGCGTGCTTATGCCATGCGGCAGTTTATCATCAAAAACGTCGATAAACCGTTTCCGGCCAATTTGACGCTGAAAATCAAGAACGTGCTGATGCCGGGAGACCCGGCTGCCGACTGGACAGCGACCGCGTATGACGACAGCGAGTTCCAATTGTCGGACTTCCGTGGCAAATTCGTACTAATGGATTTCTGGGCGACTTGGTGCGGACCTTGCCGAGCCGAGTTCCCTAATTTGGAATCGGTCTACGAGGACTTCGGTGGCGAGCGTCTCGAGATGATTGGTCTAAGCGTGGATCAATCGTTCGACCTTCCCCAAGCATTGCTCGACGAAACTCCCGCGGCCTACCGCCAGGGCTGGGTGGGTGACCCAGAGCGGCACGAAAAAATCTTTGAAGCCTATGGCATTCAATCGATCCCATCGATCTGGTTGATCGGTCCCGACGGCAAGATCGTTGCCCGTGATCTCCGCGGTGAAGCGTTGCGTGATGCGGTAAAGACCGCACTCGCAGCGGATGCCGACCCAAATCGATAGCGGCGTTAAGCCAACGCGGTGAAGCATTTTCAGATGGCGGAACGCGTCAAACGGCTTGTTGATTTAGTCGTACGATGGACTTCCTAGTCCGTCGAATGCGCCACTGACGGACTAGAAAGTCCATCATACACCCCTTGCCGCAGGAAACTTCATTAAATCAACAAGCCGTCAACGGCTTGTTGATTTATTGAGCCGCGACGCGTCAGCGGCCGGGTCCCACGCACGACCCGGTGCCTTACGGCCCACGGCTCACCGTTGCGATTTGCATTTGGACTAAATCAACAGCCCGTCAACCGTTTCGAGGGCCACGCGCCATAGAACGAACGTCGCGAGATTTCCGCTACGCCAAAACCACACGCCCCGATCGTCGCCCATGAATTGGGCGAATCGAGCAAATGAATGGTGGCTTGTTTTAGCCCAAGCGTTTGGGGGTGGGGAATTCGAGGACAAATTTAGTTCCCCGGCCGATCTCGCTTTGCACGCTGATGCGGCCGCCGTGGGCCTCGATGATTTTACGTGCCGTTGGCAGTCCCAGTCCCGAGCCGCCTTCTTTGGTGCTGTAAAACGGCTCGAACATATGCAGCACGGTGTTGTCGTCCACGCCGCTGCCGGTATCGATTAAATCCAACGCGACCCCGGTGCGCGTCGGGTAGGTGCGTGCCCATATCTGGCCTCCCTCTTCCATTGCTTCCAACGCGTTTTTGACCAGATTCATCAACGCGGCTTGCAGCGAGTCGCTGTGCAACATGATCGCGGGCAGATCGGGGTCCAGGTATTTTTCGATGTCGATGTCGGCCGCATCCGCTTGCGCCTGGTAAGCCCGCAGTACGGTTTCGATCTGTTCGTTCAAACTGCCGGGGACAAGGTCGATGTCGCGGAGTCGCGCGTAGCGAAGGAAGTCACGCAGCAGGCCTTCCATGCGTTCGCATTGCTGGCGCACGATATCAACACGGTCCACCGAGCGGCGGCTGATCGGCGAGTCGATTTCCGCCAAATCCTCGCTCAACAAATCGATGTTCATGTGGATCACCGAGAGCGGGTTTTTGATTTCATGAGCAAGCGAACCGGCCAATTCCGCCAGCTCTTCGTACTGAGTCCGAATCGAATCGATTTGGGCAGCGTGTTCTTGGGCTGTCGTGTATTCTTGGGACGACATGAAGTGCATCGCTTCGAGTTTTGGATTTCGCGAGTGTGGTCGGTCGAGTTGAATCTCGGTTAAGATAAATAGTCTAACGCGATCCGATGCCAAACACGATGACGCTGGATAAAGATGACCACCCCACCCAGTGTAAACCCGTATGCCGCGACCATTGTCGATGATGAGGTCACGGTTTATGAGGATGAACTTGCTCAGCGAAAACCGTTTTCGTCGCTAAAGGTTTGCATCGATACAACCGTGATGATCGCGATCTCGGGCGGTTTGTTTGGTTGGACCCTCGTCGGCTTTTTCATGCTGTTCAGTTTGTTCACATCGCCTGGGATGTCGTCGGTATCGATGCTGGGGTCGCTGCTTGTCGGTACGCTGTTGTACTTTGGCGTCGGTGCGGTTTTGGCGTTGCTCGCCGCGATTCCGGTGGTGACGTTATCGGGATGGCTGCTTTCGCTGCGCGAGCCTCGCGTGCCGTGGACTCCCTACCGTATCCGGGTCTTTGGCAGCGTGACCGGGGCGCTTAGCGGATTCACGTGTTTGGCGATCCCGGCCCTGCTTTCCGGAGCGGTTGAGATGCTCGCTTTTTCACTGGTTCCGGCGGCATTTGCCGCCGCTGCGGTGCCGTTATTGCTATTTCGCACCGTCCGGCAATGTCGCGACGATTTGGATTGGCGAGTGATGCATGAAAATCGCGGCGGCACGGCAGCACCGTTTTCATTGCCCCCTGTCGATTCAGGCTTGGGAAAATTACCCTAAGGGGCGTCGCTCGAGGTTGCGGTGGCGGGCGAGCGATTCACGCTGCGACCGCTCACACAACCCGTGCTCTTGGTTTCTCACTCGTTTTCTCTGAAACAGATAAGTATGTCGACCGTTTCCACTGAAAAAAGCTCTGCGGACCCTTACTTCCAATCTCTGTTTGCCGACCGCATCGGCGGTGCGAACTACGGCAAAGACACCGAGATCTACAAGTTCGAAAAGATCAAACGAGCGAAACGCAAAGCGCTGGCGGAACACCCCGATCGAAAATTGTTGGACTTCGGGATCGGTGAAAACGATTCGATGGCTGACGAGTCGATTCGCAAAGTGATGAACGACGAAGTCAACAAGCCTGAAAACCGTGGCTATTCCGACAACGGCATCGCGGAATACAAGGAAGCGGCGGCGCGGTTCATGAAGCGGCATTTTGACGTCACGCTCGATCCGCAGACGCAAATCAATCACTGTATCGGCAGCAAGCCAGCCTATGCGATGTTGCCGGCGTGTTTCATCAATCCCGGCGACGTCACGTTGATGACCGTGCCCGGATACCCGGTCGCGGGAACTCACACCCGCTACTACGGCGGCGAAGTTTTCAAGCTGCCGCTATTGGCCGAAAACGGCTTCCTGCCCGATTTTGATGCTGTGCCTGATGACATCTATCGGCGAACCAAGTTGTTGGTGCTGAATTACCCCAACTCGCCCACCGGACGCACGACGACCCCCGAGTTTTATGAGAAGGTGGTCGCGCTGGCGAAAGAAAAAGAGTTCGTGGTCGTCCAAGATGCCGCGCACATCATGTTGACGTTTGACGGAAAACCCCTGAGTTTTCTGCAAACCCCCGGGGCGATGGATGTCGGCGTCGAAGTCCACTCGATGAGCAAGGGCTACGACATGATTGGTTGGCGAATGGGATTTGTGTGTGGTCACCCCCGCATCGTTTCCGCCTTTGCCGACGTCAAAGACAACAGCGACAGCGGTCAATTCATGGCGACTCAGAAGGCCGCTGCTGCTGCCTTGGACGACGATTCGATTCCCGAGCGAATCAACGCCAAGTACCGTCGCAGGCTTGAAAAATTGGTTGCGACGCTCAATGAGTGTGGTTTCGAGTGCGAGATGCCAGGCGGCACCTATTTCCTCTACACCAAAGCGCCCAGCGGAACAAAATCGGGCGAAACGTTTGCCAAGGCCGAGGATGCGACTCGCCACCTGATCGAGCAGTTCGGGATCGTCACCGTGCCTTGGGACGATGCCGGATCGTTCTTGCGATTCAGCGTCACCTACGTTGCTGGAACCGAAGCCGAAGAAGATGCATTGATGCAAGAGACCAAAAAACGGCTCGGCGACGCCGGTTTGGTTTGGAAGTAGTATTCCAGAATAATAGATACCGAAGCCGCAGAATCGTCATGATCTGCGGCATCGGTGCGATGAAAAAACGAAAAAAGCCACCGACATTGAAATGTGGGTGGCTTTTTCCGTTGATTCGTTTGCAGTCGATCGGGCTTGTTCGGGCGACGTGTTCGGCGCAGCCGGAAACGATCGACCTTGATCCGTAGCGGAGCAAGCCGTCCGGTCTAATTCGAACGTTTTACTCGCTGCAATCGGACGGCTTGCGCCATGCCGCTACCTAAAGTAGATGGCATTGGGCTAGCGCCGTCGGCTTGCAATGGGCAATCCGATCACACCAAGGTGATCGCTTTACGCTTTGGCGCCAGCAGCTTTGACGAGCTTGCTCAGACGGCTCTTGGTGCGTGCCGCTGCGTTGCGGTGGATTACGTTCTTGCTCGCAGCACGATCCAGCTTTTTGACTGCCAATCGGAAAGCCGCTTGTGCCTTTTCGCCATCGCCTGACTCAGCCGCTTCGCGGACGCTGCGGATGGTTGAACGCATGTTGCTCTTAATCGCACGGTTATGTACGCGTTGTTTTGCGTTTTGGCGAAGGCGTTTCTTTGAACTTTCGGTGTTTGGCATCTTCGGTTTATCGCGCTCTCGTGGGCGTCCATCATCGGAAAGAAGGGAATTGAAGGCTCGGTAGTATGCCAAGCTGTCTGCCATCTGTCCATAGTCAACTTTTCAGGTGAAAATCAAACTATGAACAGCATGGTGTATTTGATCGGTGCCGGCCCAGGCGATCCAGGGCTTTTGACGTTGCGGGGGGCGGAGCTCCTGTCTCGCTGTGACGTCGTTTTGTATGACGGGCTCAGCAACGTCGAACTGCTTTCGCATGCTCCTACCGCCGAGCACATTTGCGTCGGAAAGCATGGCCAGCAAAGGATTTGGCGTCAGGAAGAGATCATCGACGAGATGCTCAAGCACGCTCGTAACGGCCGCGTCGTCGCCCGGCTCAAAGGAGGGGATCCGGCGGTTTTTGCCCGCACGGCCGAAGAGGTTGATGCATTGTCCGAGGCGGGGATTTCTTATGAAATTGTTCCTGGAATCACCGCCGCCCTGGCCGCGGGATCGTACGCCGGAATCCCAATTACCCACCGAAAACTCGCTTCGGCGGTCGCGTTGGTGACCGGACACGAGGAACCGGGAAAGTCCGAGTCGGCGCTCGATTGGAACGCGCTGGCCCGTTTTCCAGGGACCCTGGTCATCTATATGGGGGTTACGACGGCAGAGGTGTGGACGCGATCGCTGATCGAAAATGGCAAGTCCCCCGACACGCCGGTGGCGATCGTTCGTCGCTGTAGCCACCATGACCAGCAAACGTTTCGCTGTCGTTTGGACGAGGTGGCGGACCGATTGAGCCCGGCCAACAAGATCCGCCCGCCCGTGATCGTGATCATCGGTCCAGTCGCGGAATTGACCGAAACGCGAAATTGGCTCGAGCAACGGCCGCTGTTTGGTCAAACCGTGCTCGTTACGCGGCCGATCGATCAAGCCGATGAACTCGCGAACCCGCTGCGTGACCTCGGCGCGACGGTGTTGGTTCAGCCCGCGATCCAGATCGGGCCACCCCAGGATTGGACGGCGGTGGACGCGGCGATCGAGTCGCTTGCCGATCAAGACTTGGTGATTTTCTGCAGCCGCAATGGTGTCCAGTACTTTTTGGATCGCGTGCTCGAATTAGGACACGACATGCGGTTGTTTGCTGGGACTCAGTTGGCATGTGTGGGAAAACAAACGGCTGCCGCGCTCGCCGAGTTCCATCTGCGTGCCGATCGGATTCCCCAAGATTTTCGTGCCGAATCGTTGGTCGATGAATTACGTGGTCATGTGTCGGGTAAACGCATCACCTTGGTTCGCGCCAGCCGCGGTCGCGACATTCTCGATGAATCACTCACTCGCGAGGGTGCCAATGTCACCCAGGTCGTGGCCTATTCGCACACCGATGTGACCACACCCGATCCCAAGATTTTGCAAGCAGCACAACAGGGGCGGATTGATTGGATCACGTTGACCAGCAGTGCTACCGCTGAAAGCGTGTATCGCATGTTGGGCGAATCGATGAAGCAGGCGAAGATTGCAAGTCTCAGCCCAATCACGTCGCAAACCGTGCGTGATCTCGGCTGTACGGTCACGTGCGAGGCGGATCCGTATACGATGGACTCGCTTGTCCAATCGCTGTTGAAGTTCAATTTATCTTAGTCTAGGGGAAGGCGAGTCGATGATTCCAAAGCCGTACAAGCAGATGCATAAGAGTTATCCCGAGTACATGCAGGCGTATGAATCGTTTGGCGAAGAGGCTCGGAACGCCGGTCCGTTGTCACCACGCGACGTGGCACTCGTCAAACTGGCGATCTCGCTGGGCGCTGGACTCGAAGGGGCCGCGCATTCACACACCCGCAAGGCACTCGAAGCCGGGTGTACGCCCGAGGAACTGCGTCACGTCGCGCTCGTCTCGGCCCCCACCATCGGTTTTCCGACGATGATGCGTGCTCGAACTTGGGTCGAAGATGTGCTGGAAAAGCACGACGAATCCGCGAGCTAGTTCATTGAATGCTTCGGACTGCGAACGATCGATTCAGCGGCTACTTGGGGTGGTACTGTGTGGCGGGCAATCGCTGCGTATGGGGCGTGACAAGGCGGCACTGGTCCACGCCGATGGCGTTTCTTTTTTGCAGCATGCGATCGATCGCCTATCGAATTTGTGTGACCGCGTCGTGGTCAGCGGACGCACGTCGATCGATCATTCCGTCGAAATGATCGAGGACCCGGTCACAAATCGTGGTCCGGCCACTGGAATCGCCGCGGCATTGCAGTACGCCGATCGTCATGGTTTCGCCGCATGTTTGGTGACGCCGGTGGATATGCCGCGGTTGACGGTGGATCATTTAAGCGGCTTGGTCGATGACTGGCAATCGGCAGACGAGATCACGGTGGCGGAATCCGATCGGGTGCAGCCGCTTGTTGGGATTTATCCCGTTCGCTTCGCGGATCCGCTGCAGCGGTTGGCTCAATCCGAGGATCGTAGTTTGTTTCGTTGGCTTGGTTTACAAGATCATCATCGTGTGACGTTGCCCACGAGTGATTGTCACAATGTTAATACCCCTGAAGATTTGACGGATGTCCGCTAAGAAATTTGCATTTGATTCGCCCGAGGAGGCGATTGCCGCGATCGCCGATCGATTGAAGGTTGTTGGGGGCGATGACGAGTGTCCGTCATGCCTCGGCCGCGTGTTGGCGAAACCGGTGACCGCCGATCGCGACAGCCCCGCTGCGGATGTTTCTGCGATGGATGGTTACGCAATCCGGTTGTCCGATCTGCGTCCCGGCGAAACAATCCCCGTCCACGGCGAAAGTGTCCCTGGTTCGCCTCCGCCGACGATGAACGCAGGCTCGCTCGTTCGTATCTTCACCGGGGCCATCGTTCCCGCCGCAGCCGACGCGGTGGTCAAACGCGAAGACACCGAGGAACTCGAAAACGCGATTCGCTTCCGCGACGTGGCGTTGTCGACCCAGGTGGGCGAGAACATCCGTCGCGCCGGTGAGAATGCAAAATCGGGTAGCACGGTGTTGCCCGCAGGCGTTTTGGTCAACGCCGCTCATCGTGCGACGATGGTCAATTTCGGTTGTTACCAAGCGAGCGTGTATTCGCCTGTCCGTGTTACTGTGATCACGACCGGTGATGAAGTCGGTGTGTTTGCCGATGAAGCTCCTCAGCCTTGGCAGCTTCGCAACAGCAACCAAGTGGCGCTCACGTCGCTAATCGAACCGAACCCGTGGATTGCCATTCAAGCGGTTCAGCATGCGCGGGACGATCGCGAAACGCTGCAGCAATCGTTGGCCGCAGCACTTGATCAATCCGACGCGATTCTGATGACTGGTGGCGTGTCGATGGGCGATTATGACTATGTGCCCGAGGTGGTCCGCGAGGTTGGCGGGGATGTGGTCTTTCATGGGCTGCCGATTCGTCCGGGCAAGCCGATTCTTGGGGCCGCAACCGGCGACGGAAAGTTGATCCTTGGTTTGCCTGGTAACCCGGTCAGCGCGGCGGTAGGGTGTCGCCGATTTGCGTTGCCGCTTTTGGCCAAACAAAGTGGGCAAACGGAGTGGTGTCCGCCGGCGATGCAGGTACGGCTACAAGCGGCAGGTTCGAAAACATTGCCGCTGCATTGGATGCGGATCGTCAAAATGGTTGCCGACGGCGTGGCTGAACCGGTTTTCAGCCAGGGCTCGGGAGACCTCGTGTCACTAGGACAAAGTTCCGGCTTTGTCGAGGTTCCCGTCGGCGAATCGGGGGAAGGACCATGGAGGTATTACCCGTGGTAGGCAAGCTACTGCCCCCGAATGTTGACTTGGCTGCGTGTGGGGTTCTGTGATGAACGACAATGTGAATCCGTATCAACCGGCTGCAACGTCACCGGACGCGGGCGACGCCGCACTCGCCGATGGCGATGTTCATTTTGCAGCAAGTCAATCACAGTTGCGATTTGCCGAGTCGCAGTACTTGCTGCGTCAACATTCGTTTCGCTTGTTCTTTGGTTCGCTTGCAATGATCGCGTGCAGCATGTTTGCGATCGCGTTGATCTTGTGGCGATTTCCGAATCCGTTCAGCTTTGTTGCCTCGCTCATCGGAGCGATGGTCGTTTCGAGTTGCCTGTATCTGGCGATGGTGCACCGCACCAAGATGAAGATTCGCGAGCAATTGCGAAGCCATGGCTTGGTGCAAGATTACCAGTGCACGATTCGTTTGGACCCCGATCAAGTGGTGCTGACGTCTCCGCTTGGGGTTTACGCATGGCGAAACGAGAACGTGAGGGTGTATCGGACTCGGAAAGGCGTGCTGTTGTGTCCGGAACCCTTGCTGTTTGTGTTTGTCCCCAAGACAAGTGATTTTGTCGACGCCAGTTACAACGAATTTCGCAAGCGACTGTTTGGTCGCAGTGCGACCCTTCCCTCTGCGTCACATGAAAATTCATAGTGCATTTTTGCACCGGAAATTAAATGTAGCGGAAGTCGTCAAGACTTTCGTGAATCGTCGAACAGGTCGAAACTCTTGGCGAGTTTCGCTACCCCAATGCCGACGAAACTCTTGACGAGTTCCGCTACGGAAAATGTCATCATCCACTAAGCGATGATGTCGCTTGCCACGTTACCGTGCACATCGGTCAGCCGGAAATCGCGACCGGCATATCGATAGGTCAACTGTTCGTGATTGAGTCCCAACAAGTGTAGGATCGTGGCGTGCCAATCATGGATATGGCACTTGTCTTGCACCGCCGCGTAACCGTGTTCGTCGGTTTCGCCGTAACTAAACCCTGCTTTGACGCCACCACCGGCCATCCATGTGGTGTAGCCCTTGTTGTTGTGATCGCGTCCGTCGCCGTTTTGAGCTGCGGGCGTTCGTCCGAACTCGCCACCCCAAATCACCAAGGTGTCTTTGAGCATGTCGCGTTGTTTCAAATCCTTCAGTAATCCGGCGATCGGTTTGTCGATTTCGTTACAGCGGTTTGGCAGGTCGTTGGAAAGGTTGGTGTGATGATCCCAACCGCCGTGGTTGATTTCAACAAATCGCACCCCTGATTCGACGAACCGTCGCGCCAGCAGACATTGGCGACCAAATCGTTCGGTGGCCCCGCCGTCGGCACCATACATTTTTAGCGTCGCATCGGATTCACCCGAGACGTCCATCAATTCGGGCAACGTGTCCTGCATCCGAAATGCCAATTCGTACGATTCGATGATGCCCTCGACACCCGGTTGGTATTCATCACGACGAAGCTTGTTGTGATTGAGCGACTGAATCAGATCGAGTTGTTTACGCTGTTGCGTGCTGGTGTAGCGAGAATTTTCGATGTCGGGCACTGCCGATCCGCCGCCTCCGAAACGTCGGGCCATTCCGCCACCGCCGCCGCGAACTCCGGCATTGATCGGCGTTCCGCCATAGATCGCCGGCAAAAACGCACTGCCGTAACTGTTCGATTGTCCCGCCGGAGCACTGAGTGAAATGAACCCCGGCATGCTGTCATTCTCGGTGCCCAAACCATAGAGCGTCCAAGCTCCAATCGAAGGACGCACGAACTGGGCCGTTCCCGTATGCATTTGAGTCTGCGCCGCCGGGTGAACGGGTTGGTCGCAGTGCATCGAGCGGATCAAGCAGAGGTCGTCTGCATGTTGAGCGACGCTGGGGAACAGGTCCGAGATCCACAGCCCGCTGTCGCCTCGCTGTTTGAAATCCCACTGCGAACCGAGCAGCTTACCGCCATAGCGGCCATTCTTGCCGTGGTCAGCATTCAATTGAGGCTTGTAATCAAACGTGTCAACGTGCGAGGGCGCTCCGGTCATGCAAAGAAAGATGACTCGTTTTGCCTTGGCTGGAAAATGAGGCGGTTTCGGTGACAGTGGGTTTTCGTTCGCGGTCGGTGTTTTGGCATTCGCCATGCTCGACAAACCGGCAAAAGCCAAGTAGCCAAAACCCGCTGAAACGCTTTGCAGTGCGGCACGCCGCGAAAAGAGATGGGTCATCGGATTGCCCTGTGAACGGTTGAATTGTGAAGAAGAAACGGATGTCAGATCGATTGCCCTGTTCAAATTTTCCGTAGCGGAAGTCGTCAAGACTTTCGTTGCGTTGCTGGATCCTGCTGTAGCGGAAGTCGTCAAGACTTTCGTTGCGTGGTTGGATCCTGGTGTAGCGGAAGTCGTCAAGACTTTCGCCGGTTTAGTCGCGTGAACCAACACTCACGCGTGAATTCCACGACTCCATAAAATTCCTTTGAACAAGTGCATGGGATTGGATTGCTAGTCCAGATAGCGAAACTCGGCTGATGCGATCAGCGATTGGCAAATGGCGGATACTTTTTTCATCGCACGTGAATTCGCCAATCCGGCTACCGGAAATTCGTCGGCAAACGCGAGGATCGTCGAGATTTCTGAATCATCGGGCTCGCGACTGTATAGCGAACGGAACAAGTGCCGAATTTGTTCTTCCGGATTTCGGCTGCTCGAGAGCACACGTTCCGCCAACGCATCGGATTGCTGCATCACAAACGGATTGTTCATCATGAACAGCGATTGATTCGGAGTGCTGGACGTTTCACGTTGCCCGACAATCATGCTCGGTTCGGCGAAATCAAATACTTCCAACACGCGAGGCTCTTCGCCACGCACGATTGGTAGGTAGACGCTGCGGAACGTCGCATCATTCATGTCAAGTCGATCGCCTCCGCTGCGGCGGTTTGCGAGTGTTTGACGAAAGAGCATTTGCTGCAATTCGGGGCGTGATTGCAGCATGCGTTGGCGATTCATCGGCCCATCGCTCATCATGTCCATGGCCATGTCGCGACTGCTAATGAATTGAGCCGGATTGAACAGATTGCCGTCACGGACTCGCATGTATCCCGCCTTGGCCACTTCGGACGCCCGAGGACGATCGAGCTGCAAATTACCCGATGCAAACAGGATTGCATCTCGAATTGCTTCCGCATCCAATCGTCGTGGTGTCGCACGCCATAGCAATTCGTTGTCGGGATCCTTTTCGAAGCTGGCTTGGTCGAATTCCGTGCTCATGCGATAGACACGTGACGTCGCGATTTCGCGGACCATCGATTTGATCGACCATCCCGAATCGACGAACTTGATCGCCAGCGCATCGAGCAGTTCCGGGTGCGTGGGGGCTTGGCCGGTCGCACCAAAGTTTTCAGTCGATCGAACAATGCCGTGGCCGATCAAGTGTTGCCAAATTCGGTTCACCATCACGCGAGCGGTCAGCGGGTTGTCGTCGCTGGAAATCCAACGAGCCAGTTCAAGTCGTCCGCTCGATTGCGGCGAGATCTTCGGCGTGTCATCCTCGCGAAGCACACTGGGGAATCCACGAGGGACCATCTGCGCGGGCTGAGCGACTTCACCACGGACCAACACGCGAACATCACGCGGGTCCTCGCTTTCTTGCACCCCCATGCAATAGGTGATCGGGTTGCCCTGTGCATCCACACCACCGATGATGGTCGACAACGTTTCGGCGCGTGTTTGCAGCCGGATGAAATTCTGAATGGCGTTCACTGCGTTGCCATCGTTCTGCCGACGATTGCGACGGTACTCAATCAGTTGTTGCAGCGTTTCATCGAGTTCGCGATTCAGGTCGGCCAATTCATCCACCGGGATCCGCCGGTCGAACTCATTCGGGTCGTCGATCGGCAATCGCAACAAGTTACTCGAGTTGCGATTTTGCACGCCGGCAATGTTTCCGTACTTGGATGCGGGCGTTCCGAAAAAGACCGTGGTGTTGTAAAAGATCCCGGCCAACGCGTAGTAGTCGGTTTGCGGAATCGGATCAAATTTGTGGTCATGACAGCGAGCACAAGCGACCGACATGCCCAAGATCGCCCGCGTCGTGGTGTCGATTTGTTCGTCGACGAGGTCGGCGGTGAATTGAGTTCGATTTTGCTCGGCCAGACTCTTGGGACCAATCGCTAGGAAACCAGTTGCCACCAAGTTCTCGGCCCACTGCGAATCCGAATCGACCGGCAGCAGATCGCCAGCAATTTGTTCTTGCAAAAATCGATCGTACGGTTTGTCTTCGTTGAACGAATCGATCACGTAGTCTCGATATCGCCACGCATGCGGAAAGGTCGTGTTGATTTCGCGACCGTTGGATTCGGCGTAGCGAACGACGTCCAACCAATGCCGTCCCCAACGCTCGCCAAACTGCGGTTTTTCGAGCAGTTGGTCGACGACATGGGCGATCGCTTTATCCGGATCGCGGTCGTAGTACTTTTGGAAATATTCAATCTGAGCAATGCTCGGCGGCAATCCAATCAAATCAAAGCAGAGTCGACGCAGAATTTGATGCGGCTCGGCGTCCAGCGCGGGCGTCATCGACGATGCTTCGAGTTTCGCCAGCACGAAGGGGTCGAGGTCGCTGCGTGACCAGTCGCGATTTTCTACTGCGGGGATCGCCGGTGAAGCCGGTTTTTTGTAAGCCCAAAATTCGTTCTTGGCCTGCTCGATATCGTCGTCGGTGATTTGAGTCTTCAGCACCGAAGGGGCGGTGGTGCGAGGATCAGGAGCTCCCATTTCAATCCAAGTGCGAAAGTCATCGATCACGCTTTGCGACAACTTGCGTTTGGGCGGCATCTGAAAATCTTGATGCAGGATCGCGCTATACAGCAGGCTCTCGTCCAAGTCGCCGGGCACAACGGCGGGACCACTGTTTCCGCCGATGGCCGTTAATTCTTGCGTGTCTAGCCGCAGCCCCCCTTTGGCGTTGCCGGTTTGTGTGGAATGGCATCCATAGCATTCTTTGACCAGCACCGGGCGGATTTTGGTCTCAAAGAAGTTGATCTTTTCTTGTGAGAGTGCTTCCTGAGCTGACCCGCGAGATTGCGAAAAACAGATCGCGACGCACATCAATAGCGAGCAGGTGGCGGTTCGACGCATCGTTAGAGAGCCATGGTTGTGAGAAGAAGAGCGGGACGCTCGGTGTCACTGCGACACTCTGCCCCCAAATCGTGCCTGATCGTTCAAACCCCAACGAAAAACGAACAGACCGTCGCCTATCCGAAATTTTCAAAGAATTGGCAGTAACATGCAAACAAAAAAACAGCCGCACTTGGAAGCCAAGTGCGGCTGTTTCGTGTAACCGAAGAAAAAGGGGACGGCTTTGGGATTAGAATTTGCGAAGTTGGATGTTCTTGAATTCAGCCCACATCGGTTTGCCCGCGTGCAATTGCAATCCGATCACGCCCGAGCTGAGCGCCAATTCAGGGTGCTCGTCTGTGAAATCCAAAACAAGCTTGCCATTGAGGTAGTGTTTGATGTTGTTGCCTTTGGCGACGATGACAACGTCGTTCCAGTCGTCGACTTTCATCAATTCTTTGAAGCCGGCTTGATCGATCAACGTGTTGTCGAGCACTTTTTTGCCGTCTTTGGTCCAGACCGCTTTTTCGCCAACCAAGCAGATACGGCCACGCTTGCCACGTTCATCGTAAATGAACGAAGGCACGTTGGGAAAGTTTTCTTCGTTGCGAAGTTCGTGTTGGTAGCCTTTCAGGACCCAGTCATTGCCAACGCCTTTGCCCGACAAGTGTTGCGAGCGGTACTGGATGCCTGAGTTATTTGCTGCGGTACAGCGGAAGGTGACGTGAAGTTCAAAATCGGACAGTTCGCCGCCTTGCCAGATCAAGAAGGTGTTGCCCTTGGCAACATTTTCAGGAGTGGTTTCGCCATGGATCACGCCATCTTTGACCGACCACAATCGCGGATCGCCGTCCCATCCTTCGAGGTTCGAACCATTGAACAGCGAGGTAAGTTCAGCAGCGTCTGCGGATGCCTGTTTCGTGGGTTCATCCGCGACAGCAACGCAGGCAACCAGACCGAGGCAAAGTGAAAGGGACAATCGGATCATCCAGGGAGCTCCAAGAGGAATTTAAGGGGGGAAAGGTTAGGGTTAGGGATCGAATTATGACTCGACCGTCGCCAAACCTCAAACCATCCTGGCACCGATTTGCCAAGTTTTTATCGGATTCATCGCCTCAAAACAGCCCCGGTTCGGCAATTCGCACCCGCGGTGACGCCGCGATATTTTGAATCGTTTGTCCCACCGGCTCGGAGGCTTGGAGTATGATTTTATCCAATCCGACTCCCCAAATTCCCTCCTCCGAGAACGTGTCTCTTATGAATCGCAAAACGATTTTGCCGCTTGGCTCGCTCTATAGCCTTTGGATTTTTGTCATCACCGCGACCTGCTTCTCTGCGATTTCCGCGACAATCGGATCGGCAGACGAGACACGTCCCAATGTGTTGTTCATCATTTCGGACGATTTGAACAATTCGATTGGGTGTTACGATCACGAACTGGTGCAAACGCCCAATATTGATCGGCTGGCCCGTCGTGGCGTTCGTTTCGAACGAGCGTATTGCCAATATCCACTCTGCGGTCCGAGTCGCAATTCGATGTTGACGGGGCTTTATCCCAACAGCACCGGGATTCATCAAAACAGCCAAATTTTTCGGCAAACCATTCCCTCGCATCACAGTTTGTCGCAAGCGTTTCGTTTGGACGGCTATTTCGCGGCTCGTGTCGGAAAGCTGTACCACTACAACGTCCCCAAAAGTGTGGGGACCAACGGACATGACGATCCGGGATCGTGGGAACTCGAATTGAATCCGGCCGGTTGCGACCGTTTGTTGGAAGAGCCCGACATTTTCTCGCTTCGCAAAAACTCGTTTGGTGGCACGTTATCTTGGTACGCATCGCCGCGAGGGGATCAGCTGCATACCGATGGGATGTTGGCCGATGATGCCTGCTGGGTGCTCGAGCGTTGTGCCAAGCGTCGGGATCGCCCTTTCTTTCTAGCTCTCGGTTTCTATCGTCCTCACACACCGTATGTCGCACCAAAGCCTTACTTTGAAAAATACGACCTCAGCCAAATGCCGCTGGTTGCCAATGTGGAAGAGGACGTCAAGGATTTGCCCAAGGCGGCACTGGGCAGCCACAAAAAAGACCATGAACTGCTAAGCGATCCGCTGCGACAACAGGCGATTCAGGCTTACTTTGCCAGTATCACGTTTATGGACGCCCAGGTCGGCCGCGTGCTGGATCAACTCGAATCGCTTGGACTCGATGACAATACGATCATCGTGTTTACAAGTGATCATGGTTACCATCTCGGTGAACATGGACTGTGGCAAAAGATGAGCTTGTTCGAAGAGAGTTCGCGGGTGCCGATGATCGTCGCTGCACCGGGGATGGCACAGGGCAAGGTCGCTGAGACGCCGGTTGGCTTGATCGACTTGTACCCGACGCTGAGCGAATTGTGTGGCGTCAAGTCGCCAGCGAATTTGCAAGGTCAATCATTGGTGCCGATCTTGAAAGATCCTGCCCAAACCGGTCGCGGTTGGGCGCTGACGCAAGTGATGCGAGGCGGCAAAAAAGGATTCTTTGGCTACACCCTGCGAACACCTCGTTGGCGATACACCGAGTGGGACGAGGGCAAAGCAGGCAGCGAGCTGTACGATCATGAGGCTGACCCTACCGAGCAAAACAATCTAGCGAATTCACCATCGCATGCAGCAACGGTCAAGGAATTGTCGGCGATGCTTCGCAAGGCATTGCCACAAACGTTCCCTGCCGATGGCGAGACACCGACGCTGTCGGATAAGGTTTGGGCACCGAATCTGACCAATCCCTAGCAACCAGCCGAGGTCGCGGGGCTCGCGAAGGATTCCATTACCGCTACCTAACGCTTATTGAACTCACGTCTTTCACTCTCTGGAAAACTGCTGATGCAAACTCGTTTTATCCTTGCCTTATTGACCCTAGTGATCGGATGGCCGCTTGCAGCTCAGGGACAAGAAAACGCGACAGCGGATCGCGCCTCACGGTTTCAACTGCCTGCGACCGACCAGGGACTTGCTGGCGAAGGACCGCTGCGACGTTACGACTGGTTTCAAAACGTGTGGCGAAAACGCCGGGAAACGTTTGCGGCTAATGCCGAAAGCAAGAAAGGACACGTTGTTTTCTTGGGCGATTCGATCACCCAGGGATGGCAAGACGATTTTCGAGGTGATTTCGAGTCGATCAAACCCGCGAACCGAGGGATCAGCGGCGATACGACTCGCGGAATGTTGCTGCGGCTCGACGAAGACGTGATCGATTTGGACCCGGCCGCTGTGGTCATCTTGGCGGGCACGAACGATCTCGAAGAAGGGGCGGATCCGGAAACCATCGCAAGCAACATGCAGTTGATCGTCACTGCGTTGCGAGCACACGATGCAGAGCTACCGATCATCCTTTGCAACGTCTTTCCTAGCCACCATTCAAAGAAGCGGCCTGCAGACAAGATCAAACGGTTGAACCAGCTTTACGCCGCGATTCCCAAAAACGATGCCAATCTGATCGTGCTCGATACATGGACGTTGTTCGCCAATGATCAGGGCAACGCCAAAAAAGAGGAGTTTCCGGATTTGTTGCATCCTAATGCGGCGGGGTACGCGAAGTGGGAAGCCGCCGTGCGGCCCATCTTGGCCACGCTCGGGATTTTGGAAACCGAGGGCGACGATTTTGTGATCGAAGAAGGATTCGAGAGTCTGTTTAATGGGCACGATTTGACGGGATGGGGATTTCGCAAAACGACCGATGCGATGCGAAAGTCTCGTGAACGATGGCAGAGCCGTGATCCGAATGCTCCGGCGTGGCCGATCGTCCAAAGCGACGTCGCCTTTGATGGCAAGTCAAAGACACCCGAGGGGCGTTATCTTGCGATTCATGACCGTTTGGTGGTGACGACGCCGCCGGAGGGACGCAAAATTCAGCAGCTTTGGACGACTCGCGAATTTCCCAATGACTTTGAATTGCGATTGGAATTTCGTGCGACTCCCAATGCCGACAGCGGTGTATTTATCCGAGCACCGCAATTGCAATGTCGCGACTACGTGCTCGCCGGACCCTACAAGAATCTGAAAAACTACAAACCCCAGCAGTGGAACACGCTTGTCGTCGCGGTCCACGACGGTGTCGCGCATTGCACGTGTAACGGCGAAGTGATCGAAGAAGCGATGAAGGTTCCCGAAACCGGTCCGATCGGTTTGGAAGGCGACCGAGGGCAAATCGAGTACCGTCGCATCCGCATCAAGACAAAGCCGTAATCACTTCCCACCGTAGCGAAACTCGCCAACGGCTTGTTGTTTTAGTCGTACGATGGACTTCCTAGTCCGTCGAATCCACTATTGACGGACTAGGAAGTCCATCCTGCACCCCTTGCCGCAGGAACCTTTACTAAATCAACAAGCCGCCAAGAGTTTCGGAAGCGGCTTTTCAGTGAGCACCCGCAAAACCTGCCGATGACCTACCGATTCAGGATCGGTAGTTCGCTTTTGGGTTTCGCATCCCCTGACTGCTGATCGGGGTCTTGGTACTTGCTGGCGTCGAAATGGCGACTGTAGGTACCGAAGTCGTTGAAGGCATACTTCTTGGCCCAGCGATAAACAAAGCTGCGTTCGGGGATTTCATCGCCGGGTTGGTACTGGCTTCGCCGCGGCGAGACCGCGTTGAGTTCCTCGATCACCTTGGTACGTGCCGTTGTATCGCGAGCTCCATGCTTCTCGGCAAGCTGGACCAACAAATCGGGACGCTCCATGATCACGCAGCCACGCGTGTGTTGCGCCGTCAGTTCACGGAAGTCTCGCAAAAACTCCGATTCATTGAACGTGTCTTTGAGCGAGCGGTCGTCGTGGATCGATTCTTTGGCCAATTGGATCACCGGGCACGGTTCGATATCGCCCCAGGGGCCGACGTGGTGAGTGAATCCGGTTGCCGCGGGGCAGAGGGCATTGCCCGCGTCATCGTGATAGGCATCGATCACGACGATCGGTTTGGTCGCACGCGTGTCGACGACAAATTGACGCACCCGTCGTTGTTCTTCGCTGGTCAACGCGAGATCGGGGTTCGATTCGGGGCCGACCGGGCGATAGATGTGGTACCAACAATACATCACGCCCATGTCGATCAGTCGGTCGACCCAGGCATTGCTGACCAAATCGTCGATATTGGTTTTACACACGCTTGTGCAAACGCCGACCAACAAGCGATGACGCAGTGCTGTTTCGAGCCCCTGCATCGTTTGGTTTAGCACGCCTTCGCGACCACGACGTGTGTCGCTGACGATTTCAGAGCCTTCGACGCTAATCAGCGGCGTCACATTCCCGAGACGTCGCAGTTCGGCGGCGACTTCGTCGGTGATGAAATGACCATTAGTAAAGACTTGGAAATAGACGTCGCGATTAGCGGCAAAGATCTTTAACAAATCTTTGTGCATGAAAGGTTCGCCACCCAGAATGCCGAAGAAACGGTTACCCATCGCTTTGGCTTCGGCAATCACTTTGTTTGCCGCGTCCAATTCAATCCGATGTTGTTTCGCCGCCACGTCGACCCAGCAGCCTTGGCAACGCAGGTTGCAGCTGTTGATGACCGATAGATACAAAAACGGCGGAAAAAAGTCTCCTCGTTTCAGCCGCTGCTTGTGCTTGTGAACACTCCACAATCCACGAACCCCCAGCGTCCAGGCTGCTTTGGCAAGCAGTCGTTTGTCGGGCTCGAGCAGCAGTCGACTGGCAAGGCGAAAGTACATAAAACAGGATTCTCAAATTGAGTAGCGATCGGGCTGGGAAACCTTCTGATTTCCTAACCGAGCGATTCAGTAACCATTCGATCTGTAACCATTCGAGTCGGTGCCGGCGGACGCGGGCATCGCACATTCACCAGCTTAGCCAAAGCCAGCATGAGCAGCCAGACGTTCGTCCCGGGACCGAGTGAAAACACCGTTCGTGATTCCGAGGGTAAAGTCCATACCCCACCTGCAAATTGGTCGCTTTTGCCCCCTGGGGACGCTGCGATGACTCGCCGCGTGAAAGCGGCCGGCGAGCACTGGATCGTCCAAGAAAAAAAAGGCCGCCGCACCTTTTCCAAAGGAATTTGGGCTCCCAAGGCCACCATCGAGAAAATTGCGGCCGATTTGAAGGTCGAACGTTCGACGGAAAGTTATGCCAAACGCAAAGTCGCTGATAAACAGCGACGCGATCGCAACCAATCAGCCTACGTCGACGAGTTCTACCAAACCGTGGTCTCGTATTTGGATTTCCATCCCAAGCATGCCGCGATCTCGGCGCGGATGGCCCGCGCGATCACCGACCATGCCACGCCCGTCGGCAGTGGAACGGTGGCACGTACCCGACGGATCTCGGTCCAACAACGCGCCGAGGCTGCGGTGATCGCATGGATGCGTCATCAAACGACCGCCTACGATTCAATGGTCATCCCGCGAGTCAAAGGAAAACGCCGCGAAGTACGTCGGATGCTAGCTGCTCGTTCCAAAGAACTGCTGCGTCAATACCGACACGATCAAGTCGCGACGGAGAATTGCCCGTTGTTGAAAGCATTATCGACGTCGAGTGATTCCAAATAGCTGGCGGAAGCATGCACGAACGTTCCGTATCAATTTAGGAGGTTGTGGTAAGCCAACCCCTCGAAAGATCTCGCTACTGGGGGTCAGAGGCGGGTTTCTAAGTAAACTCGGCACCGCGAACTTCCGATATCACACTCTAGGTTCACCCATGTCCTGGAGTCCTTTGTGCAAAACCTGAAACGTTATCTTCGATCGCGAACCTCTCTCAGTTGTTTGCTAGCTATTTCGTGCTCGCAGTTCGCGGTAGGTGACGAGGGTGTTGCGCTTCCAACGCCGCTGGACACATCTGCGGAAGTGCAGATCGCGCGGCGGCCATGGTTCATTGATGTATTGACGAACAAGCCCCAGTCGTCAAAGAAGACGACTCCGCCAAAACCTCCAGCGAGCGTTCCCTTGGTGAGCGATCCGCCATCGATGCAGGGGCGCATCGAGCATGCACCGGTGGTGGTCGACACGCAGCCGCGGCAGCCGCAGGTTGGCTCACAAGCAGCGACCGACGATGACAATTGGGTGCCGCGTGCGCGACGCATCGTGGCCGATCAAGAGCGTTTGCCGCTTCGTGATCCGCAGCCGCTTCGTGACCCTGCGGACGCCAGCCCGTTGGTGAAGGACGCGTCGCAACGAGATACCCCTGGCACCGCACGCCCGAACACGGCTGGATCCGAGCCAGCGACGCTTGTGCCAATCGATCGTGCGGGGCAACGGTCCGTCCCTGACTCGGTGGACAAATCAATGGATCGCTCGGCCGATCCGCTGCCATCTTCGCGAGCGACCGCAAACCAATCGGGCAAAGTCGAATCGGGCCCATTGTCGCCCGCAGAGAAGTTCGACGCGTTGGAACTTGAACTCGCACCGACCGCGGGGCCCGAACTAGGCAGCCCCGCCGGTGACGTGTTTGCCTCGGACGACGACTTTGCCTCCGGTGAGGATGCAGCTAGCGCTGGATCGCACGACGATGTCGCCAGCGATACAACCGAAAATTGGGAAGACGCTGAACGAAGCACTCCCGGTGACCACTACAGCGACGAAGTGATCAGCGACGGCGAGCGTTTCGAGGCTGTGGAATCGATGGCATCCGATGCCACCGACGACATTGTCGCAGACGACGTTGTAGCGGATGACGTTGAAGAAGCGGTGAGCGAAGATCTAAGTCTCGGTGATCGTTTGCGAAAAGCGACGCCTGAGATTGCTGCACCGTCATCGACCGTCGATTCCCAATCCGCGAAAAACGAGCGGCGCCGCGTCTCCGATCCGCAGCAACGGATTGCCGATTCGCGTTTGGCGACAAGTGCGGCCGCTCCGCCGCAGCGTTCCGTTTCGGTTGGCGATCAATGGGACGACCCTGCCGCTGCCGAAGCACGCGAGCCGGTAGCACTGGATTACGTCGGGATGCCCACCGGGCCGATACGTATCTCGGCATCGGTTGCCAAAATGAAACCGATCATGCAACGGTGTTTGGTCCACTATTATCACCGTCCCGAAGTTGCTAACGAGCGAAGCAATTGGGGAATGTTGCATTCGATCATGGTGTATGGCGTGGATACCAAGATCATTGCCGAACGCCAACGCTATAGTGCGATCGCATGGATCGCGGGTAACAACGCGTGTCGCGGCCAACGTTTGTTCGAAGAGGACCGAGGCGGCATCCATGTCAAAAGCGGCGTTGGATTGCAGGGACACCAAGCACAGATGTTGTGTGTGTTTTCATTGTGCAACGTCCCCGTGGAGTATCCCTTGTATGTCGGCACGACAAAGTACTCGGTTCGTGATGTCGTCAAACGCGAGATGGCGGACTGCAAAAGCGGCGAAGAGTTGACTTTCACGCTGATCGCGCTGTCGCACTACTTGGACACGGACGAAAGCTGGATCGCGTCGGATGGAACCCGCTGGGATTGTGAGCGATTGATTCGCGAAGAATTGTCGCAGCCCATCGTAGGAGCGGCCTGCGGGGGAACGCATCGTTTGATGGGGTTTGCTCAAGCGTTGCGGAAACGACGCGCCGAGGGGCGACCGATCACGGGACAATGGGCTCGCGCCGAAGAATTTACCAACGATTTCATCGACTACGCCTTCTCGCTGCAAAACCGAGACGGATCGATGAGCACCGATTGGTTCGAAGGGCGTGAAGACAACGGCAACATGGATCGCAAGGTGCAGACGACGGGGCATATCGTCGAATGGTTGCTCACCGCGATGCCCGATTCGCAGCTGCAAGATCCTCGTTTGGTGCGAGCGGTGCGGTACTTGTTGGCGTCGATGTACAACGATCCCAACCATGATTGGCAGATCGGGCCGAAGGGGCACGCGCTGCGTGCGTTGGCGATGTATTACGAGCGAACCTATCGCAGCGGACCAGCGTGGCAGACACCCGCGGTCGCAAACGGATCGGGATCGGCTCGCCGGTAACCTGCGGCTCGAGGGGCAATTCGGCGATTATCCCTGCGACAAAACGCAGATTTCGGGGCTGATCTGGTTGTCGGTTCAGGCTGCTTCGCTAATACTTTGATTCTCTCGTTAAATTACCCAGTTTGAATCACTCTCAACTTGTCGAGTTCGCCCTGCAATGGCGACACAACGTCTGACCAAACATAATGCGGCGATGATTCGCGCAGCGATCGATCTTTTTCGTGATCGCGGTGCGGACGCATTGCTGCTGCTGCTCGATGGTTCGACCGACTGGAAACGAATCTCCGAGATGGCTCAGCCGCTCGACAAGCCGTTTATCGTCGCAGTCGATTCCCCCGAAGACCTCGAAGGGGCGTCCGAAGCGGGGCTGAAGCCGCTGGCGCTGAACAAAGAAAAAGCACCGCTGTTAGAACGTCTACAGCATGCACTTCTGGAAGCCGCCGCCGACGAATTGATTCGGACCAACGGCGAAGTCGTCGCGCTGTACAGCGGTTTCCAGCAAGGCCGGCTCGATTCGATCAGCCATCTGCAACTCGATGAACGAATGCGGCAATTGACCAGCCGCGATCTGCAGATGCTCGAGAGTCGGGTGCCGCTTAAAACGATCAAGGCGGTCATCGATTTGGCAGCTCAGATTGGTCGCGAAGGCCGCGAGGGCAAACCGGTCGGAACGCTGTTTGTCGTCGGCGATACTCGCAAGGTGCTTGAACATGCCAATGACAGCGGCGTTGATCCGTTTCGAGGCTACAACCGCAAGCAACGCAATCTGTTGGACAAAAAGGTCCAAGAAGATGCCAAAGAGGTCGCTCAGCTTGATGGTGCCTTTATCATCGCCAGCGACGGTGTGATCGAAAAGAGCCGGCAGATGCTCGAGGTCACGCACGAAGATCTGACGATGAGCAAAGGGTTGGGGGCCAGACACTGGGCTGCCGCCGCGATTTCGCGAAAGACCAAGGCGATCGCAGTCGTCGTCAGCCAATCGACCGGCACCGTGCGGTTGTACCAAGATGGCCACTTGGTGATGCGTATCGAACCGATGGACAAGGCGGTAAAGTGGCAAGAGTTTAATTTTGAACCTCCGTCTTCGTCACCGCCTGAAAACTAGAGCGTGCTGATCTTGGGTGTCGCAGAATTCGTCAACGGAATGTTGATTTACTGAGCCGCGACACGTCAGCGACCGGGTCCCACGAACGTCCCGGTGCCTTACGGCCCACGGCATCACCGATGCTCGTTTTCGGATCGGTTCGAAACGTTTTGTAGCGACGCTCGCCAGAGCGTGGAATCTTGCAATTGCGTTTTTGTAGTGGATAGTCGCCGCGCTAATAGGACTCACCACCTTCTGGCGAAGGTAGCCACGAAGGGATTCGTCACAGCGTTGCCCATCCGCTACTACAGCAGCGGCAGTTCGTCGTCGCGGCGAGTCGACATGCCTTCTTTGAAGTGTTGGCGGCACACGGAAACGTACCGCTCGTTGCCCCCGATTTGAATCTGGCTGCCGTCTTTGACCGGTTGCCCTTTGGCATCGATTCGCAGCACCATCGTGGCTTTGCGTCCACAGTGGCAAATCGTTTTGATTTCCGAGAGCGTGTCGGACCATGCCAACAGGTGCTCGCTGCCTTCGAACAAATGACCCTGGAAATCGGTTCGCAGCCCATACGCCATCACGGGAATGTCAAGCGAATCACACACATCGCTCAATTGACGCACTTGCAATCGAGTCAAGAATTGAGCCTCGTCGACAAAGACCGCATGCAGCGGCGTGGTGTGATGTTGTCCATTGACGATGGAAAACAAGTTGTCCGCTTGGTTGAACGTCATCGACTCGGATGACAACCCGATTCGCGAGGTCACCTTGCCTGCACCGAAACGCGTATCCAGTTCGGGCGACAGGATCAGGGTGTTCATCCCACGCTCGCGATAGTTGTAACTTGTTTGCAGCAGCACGGTCGACTTTCCTGCATTCATTGCGGAATAGTAGAAGTACAATTTGGCCATGGCAGCAGCGACTCCTTTCCGAGGGCAAGCCTGATTTCTGAGGGCTAAGCCGTTACGCGAGTGCTTCGAGTTGTTTTTGAGTCAGCTCGCGGATTCCTTTTTTGGCCAAACGCAACAATTCTGCGAGTTGATCGTCGTCAAAGGTCGCTTCTTCGCCGGTCCCTTGGATCTCGACAAACTTGCCCGACCCAGTCATGACGACGTTCATGTCGACATCGGCGGCAACATCCAATTGGTAGTCAAGGTCCAAGTGGGCGACATCGTTGACGATGCCGGTGCTGATCGCCGCAATGCTGTCGCGGATCGGGCCATCACCAATCCGGCTGCCCGGAACCGCGATTTCGATTGCTTTGGCCAACGCAATGAAGCCGCCGGTGATCGATGCCGTTCGTGTTCCTCCGTCGGCTTGGATCACATCACAATCGACTGTGATCGAACGTTCGCCTAACGCGACAAGGTCGACCACGGCGCGCAGACTGCGGCCGATCAACCGCTGGATTTCGGTCGTCCGCCCATCCACTTTTCCGCCGCGATCGCGTGGTTTCCGCGGCTGCGTGCTGCCGGGCAGCATGCTGTATTCGGCGGTCACCCAGCCCTTGCCGCGACCGGCCAACCACGGTGGCACCGTGGCTTCGAGCGACGCGGTGCACAACACAATCGTGCCTTCGCAGCGATACAAGACGCTGGCGGGATTCGAGGGGATGTAGCCGAGTTCGATCTGAATGTCGCGAAGTTGATCGGCGGGACGAGCGGGGGAGGTCATCAGAGGGTCCGGTATGGATAAGGAGCAAGGGACGGGGGGAAACAAGGCAGCGGCGGCATCTAGTTTGGCAAGGTTTCTTCGGACGACATCGACGTCGTTTGCGGTTGCCACGGGCCGAGTGATTTTTCGGGAAAGACGATCAACCGCCGCGCGGCAAAGTTTAGAGCCAAGCCCACCAGCGTGGCAAGAAGTTTTGCTGCCGCGGGGCCCGTTTGATGAATCAGCAACAGGGTGGTTTGACGATCGACAACGCCGATCGCCAGCACCGAAATCGTGTACAGCGTGATTTCGCCCCAACGTCCCCAACGCGATTGATGTCGAAAGATCGAGTGGATGCACATCCAGTAATTGATCGCCGCGGCCAATACAAATGCCACCGGAGCGGCAACGCCCGCCGACACATCGGCGCTAAGGAGTCCCAAAAAAATCACGAGGTTTGCGATCGCACACAAACTGCCCACAATCAAATACAACAGGAACTGCAGAGGCGCCGGCAAATGGTAGGCGTTGTACCGCACGATGCAGTACAGGGCGCGAAGCCCATCACGCACTCCGATCTTTTTGCCTTCGGCATAGGTTCGTCCCATGTACGAGACGCCCATCTCGACGATTCGCACGCGTCGCTGGGCCACCGCCGCGATCACTTCGGGTTCAAATCCAAATCGCTTTTCTTTTAGTTCCAGCTGCTGGATCAGGTCCCGGCGAAAGACCTTGTAACACGTTTCCATGTCGGTCAGGTTCAAGTCGGTAAACATGTTCGACAAGAACGTCAAAAAACGATTGCCCATCGTGTGCCAAAAATAGAGCACGCGATGGGTGCCGTGCGAGAAAAATCGCGAACCGATCACCACTTCGGCTTCGTCTTCGATTAGCGGGACGACCAAGCGAAGCAGGTCTTGAGGATTGTATTCGAGGTCGGCATCTTGGATGGCGACAAAGTCGCCGGTGGCCGCTTTGATACCGGTATGGATCGCCGCCCCTTTGCCTTGGTTGACCGCATGGAACAAAGCTCGAACATTATCGAAACGGGCAGCCAGCTGTTCGGCAATCTCGCGACTGCGGTTCTCGGAGCAGTCATCGATGATGATGATCTCGAGTCCCAGCGTGTCACTCTCGATCGCGCGAACACGGTCGATACATTTTTCGAGCGTTGCTTCTTCGTTGTAGCTGGGGACCAGGATGGTCAGTACATGCCGTTTGTCCCGTCGTGCCAACTCGCTTGACGAGCCTTCGTTCTGCATGTTCATCCTCGTTCGATCTCGCTGCTAGATGGCCTGGTCTGCTCGGATATTGTCGTCGATCCACTTGCGATTGAGCAGCCACACCAGCAGCCCTTTTTGGGCATGCATGCGATTGCCCGCCTGGCGAATCACATCGCTTTGGTCGCTGTCGATGACCGCGTCGGTGATTTCCTGCCCTCGCACGGCTGGCAAGCAGTGTAGCACTCGAGCGTGTGAGGGGGCGGCTGCCATCAATTTTTCATTGACTTGGTAACTGGCAAATGCGGCACGCCGGGCGTCCATCTCAGCTTCTTGCCCCATGCTAGTCCAAACGTCGGTGTAAATCGCGTCTGCATTGGCCACCGCTTGATGTGGATCGGCGACCGTTTCGATCCTCGCTTTGGGATATCGCGCCGCGATGCGAGCAAGCCAATCGCTATCCATTTCGTAACCCGATGGGCAGGACAACGTGAATTTCATGCCCAACATTGCGGTGCAAAGGGCAACCGACTGCGCCACATTGTTGCCGTCTCCCACGAACACGATGTGTTTGTCTTGGTAACCACCCAACGATTCGCGTACAGTCAAGATGTCGGCCATCGCTTGGCAGGGATGGCACAGGTCGGTCAAACCGTTGATGACCGGCATCGCATTGAAACTGGCCAGCAATTCGACATGCTCGTGCTTCTTCGCCCGACACACCACCGCGTCGACAAATTGACCGAGCACTTGAGTGAAATCGGATGGGGATTCACGTTTTCCCCAGCCAACGTCGTCACCGAGAAACAGACTGCTGCCACCAAGTTGAGCCATCCCCGTTTCAAAACTTACCCGCGTTCGCAAACTCGGTTTTTGAAATAAAAGGGCAATCACACGACGCTCTAAAATCGAAGGTCGATCACCCGCCGCCAACCGCTGTTTTAGCGTAAGTGATGTCGCAAGAATGCTTCGTAATTCGTCAACTTCGATATCGAATAGACTTAGTAGGTGTTGCACGGCAACGGCCTCATCGTTGTGTTTAATTTCGTAACAGTTTCGTGAAGGGTGTGGTTCAGCCGAGAAGCAATGTTAGGCGGACAATTCCGTCGAACTTTGCTCGATCGCCTGCATCGTTTCGACCAGCCGACTCAATAACGTTTGGCGGTCTTCGTCGCTGAAGTGGACCGGCGGTTGCAACCGGATCGAAGTTTCCCCGGCGGCTTCGATGCGAAGTCCGTTGCGAGCCGCAACGCTGACCAATTCCGCCGCGGCCAAGTCGGTTTCGATGCCGATGGTCATTCCGGTGACATGGATGTCCCGGATGAATTCAAATCCCGCGATCGCTTCGGCCAACGCAACCGCAAAGGCTTGAGCCGACTCGCTAACCGAATGAGGCAACCCAAGTCGTGAAAGTTCACGGAGCATTGCCATGATCACGTTCCGCTGCATCGGATAGTTCACCGATTGCTGGATCGCGTGTCCGGTAAGCCGCTGGGATGCCACCAGCAATCCGCCGGGCAATCCGCCAAACAAGCCCGCGGCGACCACGATGCCATCGACCGGGATGTCACAGAGCGAAGTGTAGGAGAAACAGGATCCGCTGGCTCCGAAACACAATCTCGATTCGTCGATCAACAACATCAGATCGCGTTGGTCACATAGCTGGCGTACCTTGCTTAGATAGGCGGCGTCCAGAGGGCGAGCGGCGTTGCTGAGGTTCACCGGGGACAGCAGCACCGCGGCCGTCGATTCATCGATTGCCGATTCGAGGGCCTTTAAATCGTTGGGTTTGACGTGATCAAACCCGGCCACCATGGGGCCAAAACCTTGGTGAAGCGAAGGTTGCCCGCTGGCCGAACGACACAATGCCGTCCGTCCGTGATCCGAGCCGGCAAGCGCGATCGTTCGGTAAGCGGTATCCGGATTGCGGGTTCGCGCGAACGTGACCATCGCTTCGATCGCAAGGTCCGCATCCGAAAACAACAAACACGAATCCGCAGTGATTGCGTGTTGGTTGCCTGCGGACTGCAGCACTTGCTGAAACGTAGCCGCAAGTTCGCCCTGTTCGTCGTCGGCGAGCTGCCGCGTTGCCGAAGCGTCCCCGAGGTAGGCATCGGCCGTCTGGCGGATGGCATCGCCAATGGCATCACACCCCAGACCCACCGCACTGGCTCGGCCAGCCATCGCATCGACCCACCACTCGCCCGCTTCGTCTTGGCAACGCATGCCTTCGGCATGGGCTCGCCGCGTTGCCCATGCGGGATCAAAATCGGTATTGGTCGTGCTGACGCGGACGGCTGGCGTTTCAGCGGTCGCCGCAACCAGCGGTGGATCCGCCGGTTCAGGTTCCTCTAACTCTGCCGCTTGCTCTTCGCTCTCATCTTCTTCATTTTCGTCATCTTCTTCGATCTCGTCTTGCTCCGCAGCGGGCTGCTCGAACTCCTCGTCCTCGAATTCGTCGTCCTCGTCCTCGTCTTCGTCTTCGTCTTCTTCTACTTCGTCGTCGTCATCATCTTCGTCGTCGTACTCATCATCTTCATCGTCTTCCTCGTCGAGTTCCGCACTGAGTTCGGTCTCGTCGCCCATCGAGTCGTCTTGGTCGACTTCCGTTTCCTCGGCAAACTCATTTTCGTCGTTTCGCAGCGTGGGCGACATGTCGCCGGATTCCTCGGGCGTTTCTTTGCTTGGATCTGCAGGTTCGCTCATGAGGATGCTTTGAAGTGACGTGGAAAACAAAAAACGACGGCCAACCCGCCCCGTTTCGTGGGCGGGTTTCCGTCTGCTGGGGTTGAAAAGTGCGAGGAAAAGATCGGTTTATGTTGTCGCGACCTAGTCCTTATGGATGTATTTCGGTTCCTACGCCTTTTGTCGTGAAGATTTCGAGCAGCAACGAATGACGCAGTCTACCATCAATGATGTGCACTTTCTTGACGCCACGTCCGAGCGTTTCCAAGCAGGCTTCGACTTTCGGAATCATTCCCGAATTGATGACACCGCTGCTGATCAATTCTCGAGCCTCGGCGGACGACAGCGAATGGATAATGGTATCCGGATCATCTTTGTCACGGCGGACGCCGTTGACGTCGGACAGGAAGACAAGTTTGTCGGCTCCGAGCGCCTGGGCGACGGCCATCGCTGCGGTATCCGCGTTGACATTGTAGTGCTGCCCGTCGTCCCCTTCGCACATCGATGGAATCACCGGGACTTGGTCCGTGTACGACAAACCTTCGATCACATTGCGATCGACACGGGTGACTTCGCCGACAAATCCCAAGTCTTCATCGGGCCGATCCACCAATTTTTGTCCAAACAGCACGTTGGTGGTCTGGAACGACAAATTCATCGCTCGTCCGCCGAGTCGCTCGATTTCTTGAGTCAGGAAGACGTTTAGCTCTCCGGCCAACACCTTTTCGACCGCCGCCAATGTGGGCAAATCGGTGACCCGTCGGCCGCGAACGAAGTTGGGGGCGATGCCGGATTCGGCCAATTCGCGATTGATCGCCTTGCCCCCGCCGTGCACCAACACCGGTTTCATCCCGACCGATTCCATGAAAATCACGTCCAACAGGATGTGCATCAATTCTTGAGGATCGTCCAGAATGCTGCCGCCAAGCTTGATGACCGTGGTTTTGCCACGGAATTGACGAATCCATCCCATCGCTTCGATCAGGGTGTTCGCTTTGGAGATCGCTTCTTCCAAGGTAAAGTCGCCAATGTGGTCGACGTTTTTGATCGAATCAGGCACTTCCGCTCGCTTCTTGTCTGTTGGATTTGAATTTGGACTGATTTTGGTGGCCTTTCCGCAGACGGAAAAACCGATCAATTTAGATGCGGCCACCCAGAGGGTCAATTGAGATGGCCAGCAAACAGCAAAACAGTGGGTCTAGTTAAGGAAAATAATGCAAAAACAACGTTTAGCTGTCGTCGGTGGCGGCCAAATGGGACGAGCGCTCGTGTGTGGAATGCTCGACAAGCAAGTGATCCACGATGCCGATGTGGTGATTGTCGACCACAATGTGGCCAGCCGCCAATGGTGGGGCGAAAACCGGCCCAATGTCTCGGTTTGTCCCGATCTGACCGAGGCGGTCCGCACTGCGGACACGGTGCTGTTGGCCGTCAAACCCAAGGTGATCGGCAAGGTTGCCCAGCAATCCGAAGCGTTTTGGGAGGGAAAACTGGTGATTTCCGTCGCGGCCGGCGTGATGCTCAAATCGCTATGTGGTTGGATCGGGCACCAACGAGTCGTTCGCGTGATGCCAAACACTCCCTGCCTGGTTGGCCAGGGCGTCAGCGCGTTTTGCGGCGCCGACGACGTTACCGATCAGGACAACCAATGGATCACCACGCTGTTTTCGAGCGTGGGATTGGCGATTCCGGTGCTTGAATCGCAAATGGACGGGGTCACTGGATTGAGTGGTTCAGGCCCGGCCTATGTCTGTTTGATCATCGAAGCCTTGGCCGATGGCGGGGTGCTGGCGGGGTTGCCACGCCCGTTGGCGATGAAATTGGCGACCCAAACGGTATTGGGAACCGCGCAGATGATTGCCGATACCCAGCGTCATCCGGGCGAACTGAAGGATGCGGTCACCAGTCCTGCGGGGACAACGATTGCCGCGGTCCAAGTCCTGGAGCAAAATGGAATAAGAGGGGCACTGATCGATGCAGTGGCAGCGTCAGCACGACGAAGTCGCGAACTCGCTGCGGATTAAAATTCGGATTGGCAAGCGAAGGTCGTCGCTCGCTTTACAATATCGGCGATCTTTGATTCACTTTTGACCGCCGGGCGGCAAACAGCCCTGAATCGCCGCCCGGGATTCACTTTCACCTCGCCAGAAGTCTTTAGAACGATGGAATCACCAATTATCAAAGTTGACGACAAACACGTCCCGCTTTACCGAATCGTTTGGGTCAGTGAGATTCCACACTTTTGTGGCGAGCCGGATTGCATGCACGAAGGGGACTACGAAGTCCGCCTGGATGTCGACGATTCGCTATGGACCAGTGCCAGTGAACGTGATGCGACCGTGGCCGCGTTGGCAAAATGGTGCAGCGACCCTCGTGGCGACGACAGCCCCGATTGGTGAGCTGGCCCCATTGCTCAGCAGGCTCAATTTTGGGGCCGCTGCTGTTTTTTCAAACCGGAGGGGGGCGATCTGATTGCCATGACGCAGCCCCCCGTTCGTAAACCCGAACGCTTCGCTGCGAGTTGGTTTTTCGGCTGGGGTTTTTTCTTGCTAGCTTTCTTTTTTTGCTGGCAACACGATCGCTTCCTCAGCGACCATGCACACGATCCCATCGCGAACGGGGTACATCAAACCGCCTGATTCGCAGATCAGGCCAGTCTCGATCCCCTCTTGGATCCTTTGATCTTGGCGGTCACGCAGTTCGCCACGCTTGATTAATTCGTTGATTTTTTCGACGAAAGCTGGCTCCGCAGGCTGTAACGACTCGCCGCTGAGGACGCAGCGAAGCATGGCAAGTAAATTTTGATCAATCATTTGATTTGGCTCAGCAATGGTGCTTTGAGTTTCCGAAACTAAGGCAAGCAGACCTGGTGCATGGACGCACGGAATCAGCTCATTGCTGCCTCAGGTTGGTTAACGAAATTTCGTTCTTTTCTAGTTTCCGAATTCGGTGGAGGATTGCCATGAAGTCGCGAGCTTGCTCGCGGTTCGTCCAACCGGTTGCACACCTTTGTGCAGCGCTTTCGACGATCGCAGTTTTCAGTTGTGCCCCCAATTCGACCGTGCAGGCTCAGTCTACGACGCCAGCACAATCGTCTCCAGGCTACTACACCGATCCTCAGACAGGCATTGTGTATCGCCAGGTCACCAAGACGATCGAGCGCCCCGTGGTGGAAACCAAGACGGAGCAGCGTGAGCAGACGGTCTACCGTCCTCAAACCGTGACCGAAACGAAACCCGAATCGCGAACCGTGTACACGCCCGTGATTCATTACGAGTGGCAGCCGCGTTTGGAAGGGCGTTGGAATCCGTTCCGCCAACCGACGTTAGCCTACCACCATGTACCGCAAACGCGTTGGGAAAGTCGCAACGAAGTCGTCCACCGCACCAACACGCGTACCGAATGGGTTGCCGAGACCCGCACCGTAAACGTGCCTCAGCGACTGGTGCGAATGGAACGCGAACAAAAGGTCGACTACGAAGCGGTCGGTCGCGTTGCACCGCAACAGGCTCCGCCATCGGCAAGCGAACAGGCGATTGCATCGCGTTTGCGTCCGCTCGATTCAAACACTCGAGTGGAAGCCTTCTCATCGCCACCAACTCAAATTGCCCAGGCGACCACGGTGTACGCGCCGCCACGCATCGCTGCTTCGTCACTTGGACGCATGACAAGCGATCCACCACGACGCTCCACCAGCCAAGCGGGATTGCGAAGCACCGAGCTCTATCCAACGCCCAACCAAGGCTACAGCGGAGCATTGCCGCCGGCCAGCACTGGCGTTGCAACCCTGCCCGCACTGCCGCTTTGGCGCTAAGCGTCCGAGCGAGTCTCGTCGGATTCGGATCACGCCATCGATACTTCGATGGCGTCTTCGATTCCACGGCGGATCATGCTTTGACGATCACTTTGCGGTTGCCAGCGAAGGATCTGTTTGCTGCGGCTGCAATCGAACGTGGCCTTTTGCGTTCTTGATTCCCAATCGTGGTAACTCGGTTTACGGCGTTCGGGATGACGGACTGCTGTTTTGACCATCCATTTGGCCAAATCGTTCAGATAAAAGTGCCAGATCCGCGTCGGTTTCATGTCGATGCAGATGTTGGAAACCCGCTGCAATTCGTCGAGGTATTCTCTAGCCGTCAACACCGGATCGGCGACGAAGTTAAAGGACTCGCCTTGGATCCCCGGTTGATCCATCGCAGCGATCAATCCGTCGGCCACATCGTCGACGAGGACAAGCGGTAGTTTGTGGTTGCCATCGCCCCAGATTTGGCAAAAGCTTTCTCCGGTCCACATCCCGATGCCCCAGTGAAACGGGGATCCTCCTCTGCCAATCACGATCCCCGGTCGCGTGATCACGACATCAAGACCCTCATCGCGATGCCGTTGGTTGAGATCGTCTTCGATGACGGCCTTGGATCTCGCGTACAAGTTGCGTGCTTCGATTCGCGGATCCAGCGGCGTCGATTCGGTGATCGTGCCTGCTTGAGCGCCGGCGTAATAGGCATCGATCGAACTGGTGTAGACCAAACGGCCGACGCCACCACGTGCACATTGTTTGGCGAGCTGCTGGGTCGGATGGATGTCTAGCGTCAAGTAATCCTGCCAAGTTTTGCCCACCCCGCGAGCCAAATGGAAGACGCCCTCCACGCCCGGCAGCACCTTCGTCACATCATCCACGTTCGTCATGTCGCCGCGAACCAGTTCGACCAACGGATGACGTAGCGAATCGGGGACGTCATCGGGGCGGCGAACACAACAGCGAACCGATCGGCCTTGTTCGGTTAACCGCCTAACCAGTGCTTGGCCGATAAAGCCGCTTCCGCCAAATACCAAACATGGTTTACCGCTGCGCTGTACCGCTCCGTTCATCGTGCCACTATCTGTCGTGCCACTATCTGTCGTGCCACTGTTTGTCGTGCCACTGTTTGTCGTGACGCGGTCGTTCCGATTCGACGACCGATCTGGCTTCGCCGGCTCGCTTCTCGATCCTGCCGCAAGGTCCAAATTGTGGTCGCCGTCCTTGTCCGGTTCTGGGGTTATGACGCAGCGATCAAGTTGTTCGCACAATGCAATCGCGGATTGTCCCCAGGCCCCCGACAAGCGATCGGACACCGGGGTGCCTGACAACAACGATTGATAGAAATCGGCAATCGCGTTGGCGATACTCTCGCCATAGGGATTGCCGTGTTTAGCGAGCCCCAGTTTGCTGCCGATGTAGCGGCGCAGTCCTGATTTCGCTTGCCGATGCAGATCACGGCTTGTCCGTTTCAGACGATGGTAGCGATCGAAATCGATGGAATACCGCGTCGCCCGGTGAAGCGTGAACGTGTTGTCTTCGATGTCGGCGGTCGCGCTGCCATGGCTGCCACGGACGTGAATCGAAAACTCGGACATTCCGCTGCCGAGTGAAAGCCGCGTCTGTACCGCGATTCGGCCCGCCGTCATGCTAAAGGCCCAATTACGCATCATGGTTCGCCCATGCGGCAACGCAATCGGATGCGTCGCAATCCCCGTGACCTGCTCCGGAAACGATGCTAAATCCAGTACGGGGCTGACGATGTGAGGCCCCAGTTCCAGCAACAGGTTGGCGGATTCACGCAGCATCCAGATCGAATAAGGGCCGCTACTAAGTTGAGGCAACGGTTTGTTCCACGCGATGTCGATCGCATCGATTCGTCCCACTTTGCCGCTCTCGACACATCGCCGCAGATCTTCGTAAACCGGTGAAAAGAGAAAGTTATGATTGACACCGAGTCGAACGCCATGACGTTCAGCCATCGCGATCACCTCGCCGCACTCGAGCGATGACGTCGCCATCGGTTTCTCGAGGAAAACGTTCACCCCGGCGGCGATACACTGACTCGCTACCGCAGCGTGGACGTCGGGTGGCACAAGCACGTGGACCACATCCAATCCACCAGCGTCAAGCATCGCATCGACCGAAGCAAAATGATTCGCGATGCCAAACGATTCGGCCGCTTGCTTTGCTGCGGATACGTTGACGTCGGCAATCGCAACGAGCTGGGCATCCGGGTGCTGCTTGATCGCGGCGGCATGCCACTGAGTGATATAGCCAGCACCGACGAGCCCCACTTTTAACGGAGCCGCGAGGCGAACATTCGAATCAAAGGAGGGCGTTGAGCTCATCAAGATCAGGTGGATGGTTTGGGCAAGGTGTTAGGCAACCCGTGGAAACGCGGCCGATCGACATGAAAGGCGACGGACGATTCACGTGGTGTCCCCTATTTATATTCGATAATTTGGGTTGCAGATCGGGTCAACCGTCTCCATCCATATTTGCATGCGCCGATGAATTCGGGGATTTTGCCGCCGACACAACTAGTCGCGTAGATCATCGACGATGACGCGGGCAATCCTCGGCGCCGGCACGTTCGTGTTACTTTGGCCCAAAGCACTGCATAGGCCAACAACAACACGCCGAGGCTTAGAAAACGGGTGGGCCAGCTCAACACGATCGCGATCAACGGTAACACACCGCCCCACACCAAGACGCTGCGGAACGGTTTGGCAAAATGGCGTTCCGGTGGACGACCATGCATCGCAAAGCCCTGAGCAAAACCATGCCCACAGCGGATCGAACGCCTCCACCACTGGGACAATCGGTGCATGTCCGCATCATGCAGCGTCATTTCGTGGTCGATGCGACGTAGTTTCCAACCCTGTTGTCGAATGCGTACACAGACTTCGTCGTCTTCGGCGGCGATCACATGTTCGTTGTAACCATCGACCGATTGCAAGACGTCACAGCGGAACATGGCGTCTCCGCCACAAGCTCGCGTTTCGCCGATCGGGGTGTTCCACTCAATATCGCACAGCAGATTGAACACGCTGGCGTCGGGATAACGTTCCCGGCGGCGTCCGCAAACCGCAGCAAGTTCAGGATGTTCGCTCAGCGTTTGACGCCCGGCTTCGATCCATCCCGCGGCGATCTCGCAGTCTCCATCGACGAATTGGACGAATTTCAATTCGGGAGCGTTTTTAATCAGACGCTCGAACCCTGCATTGCGTCCGCGAGCGGCTGAGAAGGGCCGGTTCGTATCCAAGTGCACCACATCCGCACCAAGCCGGGTCGCAACGTCGACGCTGTTGTCATCCGAGCCCGAATCGACATAGACGACGTGCGGCGAATCCCGCAGTGCCGATCGCAGACATGCTTCGAGCCGGGAACCTTCGTTTCGTCCAATCGCAACGACGCCGATGTCAGAGAACAACCGAATTAACCTTGTGTGGGGTGGGGTAAAGCAGAGGGAATTGCGTTCAGTACACTGAGTTCAATAAGCGCCTTTGCCGCTCAACACCACAGGGATGGTTTTGACGATCAGTTTCACGTCGGTCAGAAAACTGCGGTTCTGAATGTAGTCCAGGTCCATGATGAGTTGCTCGGCAAATGGAATGTCACCGCGGCCGGACACTTGCCAAATGCAGGTCAAACCGGGCAGGACGTCACAGCGACCGTAGTCCTGGACGTTATAACGCAGGACTTCCTCGAGCAGCGCCGGGCGAGGTCCCACGACGCTCATGTCACCACGCAGCACGTTATAAAATTGAGGCAGTTCATCGATACTGTAGCGACGGATCCAACGCCCCACCTTGGTGATGCGGGGATCGTGCCGCAATTTGAACGTGCGATCGTCGGCGTGTTGGTTCATCAATCGCATCGCCGCTTTTTGTTTGTCCGCATCGACTACCATCGAGCGAAATTTTAGACACTCAAAACGGCGGCCTCCGCGGCCTACGCGTGGCGACCAATAGAACACCGATCCACCGTCTTCGCATTTAATCGCGATGGCTACCAGCGCGATTAGCGGAATGCACAACAGGATCGCTACGGTCGAAATGGCAACATCCATGATTCGTTTGCAATGTCCATAGACATCGATGCCTTCGATCGACGGCAGCCCCGATGTGAAATTCAGCGGTGGGTTGGCGAGTGTTGGTGTCATCATCGCAAGTCTCAGCACGTCATGGTGTCAAAAAGGATGTCGAAGAACAGCGAACCGGATGAACGTCAATGTGGCTGCAGGAAACAGTGTGGCTGCAAGAACTAGTGTGGCTGCCGCAATTTTCCCAAGCAAGGATTTTCTTAGCGTGTGTTGCTTGAAACAAACGAAGTGGCTGCGGTGTCGTCTGGAAAAATCTCGCGTCGAGAATCGTGTGGCGATGGGGCAACGGCCGAGGTTCGTTTATCCGAAGCGGGCAAGCCAAGTATTCGATTGGATAATTTTTTCGCTTCGCGGCGGACATCGTGACGTCTGCGGACGCGTGCTGCGCCGTTGTTTCCGCGTCGCACGATTTCCTCTTCCGAAACGTTGATCGCCTGAGTCATGGCATGGCACAATCGCGTGACGGATCCGGCGGGGATCAGCCAACCCGTGACTCCGCTACGGACCAGTTCCGGGATTCCGGCCACCGCAGTTGCGATCACGGGGCGGCCGAGGGCCAGCGATTCCATGCATGCCACGGGCAACCCTTCCGCAAAACTAGGCATCACAAGCACGCGGCTCTGTTGGATCATCGATTGGATTTCAGGACCTGTCTTCCAGCCCGCCAGCACCACATGAGATTGCAGTTGATGTTCCCGGATCATCGCTTCCAGCGTGCTTCGCAGCGGCCCATCGCCGACAATCGTCAATTCAAACGAAACGTCATCACGAGCCAGCTTTGCGGCGGCTTGCATCAGCAGCGGCATCCCCTTCTGCTCATTCAATCGTCCGATTGCCAAGAAACGCGGCGAAGTCGGCGGCGGTGTCCACGCGACATCAAAATACGTCTCATCCAAGCCGCACCGCACCAAGTGGACTTTGGACCAATCAGCAAACTCAGCCCAGCGATACAGTTGGCTACATCCAAATCGGCTGATTCCGACCACAAACTCGCTCGATGCAATCTTCTTTCCAAGTCCGAGTTGGATTGGTCGATCGAATTCCTCTGGGCCGTGTACGGTGAAACTAAATTTGGGACCGCCCAAACGTCGACAAAGCGTTGCCACGGTTGTCGAATTGGTTCCAAAGTGAGCATGCAGATGATGGATCTTGTCACGATCGCTCCAACGCTTGATCACCGTCGCTTCGGCCAAATAGATCAGGTGGCGAAACAGCGATCCCGCATTCCAGTAAAACGCCATGGCCAAGCGAATCGCGGCCAAGAATCGGATCGGATGGGACAACGCGACTGCGACGAGGGATCCCAGCAACACGTGAATCGGCAGATCCAGCACGTAGTGGGTTTGCGATTCCTCTCGCTTGTCCTCGGGGTCCACGACTTGCACCCAAGGTCGGCGAATGCCGTAACGAATCACGACATGGCCGAGTCGTTCCAAGGCATGAATCTCGCGGCGAATAAACGTGGTGCTGATCGAGGGATATTGGTTGACCAAATAAGCAACGCGTGTCGTCTGTCGTGCGTGCAAGTGGGAATCACTCATCGGATGATTCCTCGAACGAAGACGCTGTTAAGCAAGAAGTCACGCCAAAGTTTCGGAGGATCGATCGCCGGTTTTCGTTGCACGATGGCACGGCCAATCCAAATCGCTCGTCCGACCAACCAAGCAGCGTCCGCAATCGCGGTTCGCAGCTTGCCGTGTTTCGACAGGAAATAATGGCGTCGCGAATCAAACCAATATTGAGGCCGCTGCTTCAACACGGCTTGAGCACCCGTCACGCCCGAGGATTGGCCGACCAAATGGATCACGCGGCTAGCGGGGTGGTACCACGTTTGATAACCCGCTTGTTTTGCGCGGTAACAAAAATCGACCTCCTCGTAGTACATGAAATAGCGGTCGTCAAACATGCCGATCTTGTCGATCAATTCGCTGCGGATCATGAAACTGGCCCCGGCCACCCAATCCACTTGGCATAAATCCTGCGGTGGATCCGGTGCAACGTTGTGACGCTCGAGCAGCCGCGTCAACGGACCAAATCGCATCGCGTCGACAAACTCGCTGCGGATCGTCGGAAAGCGACATGCGGATGTTTGCGGCTCGCCATCTGGATATTGCAGTCGGCTGCCAACAATTCCCGCCGACGGATTGGCCCGCAGCGTTTCAAGCAGCGGTTCCATCGCGCCGGGCAATGTCACCGTATCAGGATTGAGTAACCAAATCACGTCGGGCCGGTCCTCCCGAGCCAGCGCTGCGGTGATGCCGACATTGTTCGCCCCCGCGAACCCTTTGTTGTCAGCCAATGCCGTCAACCGCACCCACGACTGCCAAGCATGCTGCTGTATCGCCGCGGCAAGGATGCTTGGAGAATCGTCTCCCGAGCCGCCGTCAATCAATTCCACCGAAAAATCAGGATGCTCACTCGCTACCGGTTCAAGTGACTCCAGACAGTCGACGGTTAACGCCGCTGTGCGGTAGTTGACGATAATGGCAACGATGTTCATAGCTTGAAGACGATTCAGTGGGAGAGCCCGATGCCATCTACTTTGACACTAAACGAGTGGGTTTTATAGCGGTGCGGCGCAAGCCGCCCGGTCGAAATCGAATGTTTTTTCACGCTGCGAGTGGACGGCCCCCATGCCGCGAGCGCTATCAAAGTCGATCGCATGGGACGAGAGCCGATTGTAATCCAGCCGGTCGCACGTTTGCGTTTCACGTCGGCTGTCCGCTCAGTGCAGGATTATTTTTCGCAGGCGTTGTGGTGCTGGTCGTCGGTGGGGTGCTGGATCGCGAAGGAAGTGCGAACCGCGGGATCGCATTGACCGTCCACTCGGCTCGTTTGGCATACCAGCTTTCTCGCGAATGTCGGCAAGCGGCTTGACGTGCGTTGAGCGACATTTCGTAAAGCTGTCCGCGGTGCAGTTCCAGTTCCGCGATCCGTTGACCCGCTTTTTCAAGATCGTTCTTTGGCAGAAGCATCCCCGCTTTGTCGCTGGCAATTTGTTTGATAAATCCCGGATGATCGAAACCGAGCATTGGCAGTCCGGAAGAGTAACACGACAAAAAACGATGCATGCCGCAATCGATCGCGGGGGTCAGCAGCATCGCGTCGTATTGCCGCTGCTGATGCAGTGACTCTGAAACGCTTGGAGCGATTTGTCGAAAACTGACTTCGCGGCTCAGTCCAAGCTTGGCAATCTGATATTGCAATTCGGATCGTTGAAAACCTTGCCCATAGATGTCCAAGACGACATTGGCTCCGAACTGAATCGCATAACGAACAACTGCAATGCTAAGGTTGACGCCATACTTGTTTTCCAGCGGCGCGTACGAAACCAATCGCAATGGTTGCAACGACACGTCGCCACGAAGTCGTCTGAGTAGATCCGCTTCGGAAATGACATCCTCATTAGAAATCGGGGGCTCACAAAACAGTTGTGAGTTCCGCGCGTACCGCGAATACTGACGCATCGAGGTTTCGCTACTAAATAGACTTAGCTCGGATCGTTTGGCCAAACGTTCGCAGCGGCGGCGACAGCGGCGATTGGACAATCGATCCCGCATCGATAGAGTTCGCGAGCCGTACGAATCGTCGTCGTTGGATGCGTCTGAGTGAACCAGCACGATCGGGTGCGAAATGCTGGTAGATTGAAAGATGCCGTCGGCGATCACGGCATCGGTGGGGCTAAGGATTTCAGGTTGTAAAACACATGCCGACTGAGTGAACGATTGTAAAATTTTTTTCCACGTCCCTGGGCGATTGGCGATGTTGCGAGAATCGCTTGTGTGATTGCCCCAACCAGACTGCAGCACCGGTTCAACTCGGATTTCTTCACGTGCAGTGTCGAATGTTTGTAGTCGTCCGGCTTCGCAATCGGCGTGTAAGGCGGTCTCCGAGTCGACCGCAACCGCAGGGGCTAGCACGCTGAGTTGGCCGAACTTGCCATCCAACGAATTTCGCAACAAGCGAAGTTGACGCGCTCGATCGGATGTCAAATAAATCCGATCACCATGTAAATGGTACGGTTGGCAAGTGAGGATTAAATACATCAATTCATCGTGGTGTAAGACTGGTCGCTTGGCTGCTGTTTTATTTCAATCCGGTGCCAGCTGTCTTAACAACTGGCCAATCTCATCTGCTCTTTTCGATCAATTCACTTCACACCCGATCACATCATTCAAGGTTGCATCACTAATTTCGATCGGTGCGAATCCATACGCGTTCAGGGTGAAAGATGAAACTTGTATACAGCGGTAACTTGCGAATGGCGTAAAGCGGGATAGCAAAAACCATTCCCAATGTTGCTCGGCGAGGATAAAAACATGACCACGCCCAACCCAGTCCGATGCCGGCGACACTCATTGCAATCGCCCATACCATCAATGGCCCGATTGCATATCCCAACCATGCAGCGGTCGCCAACATGGTGCCGATCACGAACGCAGTGACCATCAACAATGACAACGGCAAAACCATCAAATCCAAAGCTGCCAAAAAACTTGCCAGGGTCGGTTTGCGGATCCAACCTCGGATCAACCTTGGCACTTGGCTGCCGACCAATTGCAAATGACCATGTTCCCAGCGACGGTGCTGGGTGTCGGCCGCAGCGATGTGAGTCGGAAAGGTCGCTAAGCACTTTGCCTCTGGACAATACTGGACCGGGCAACCCGCCAAAATCATGTCAAAGGTCCATCGCATGTCTTCGACAAGATGGCCGCCGGGACCACTGAGTCGTTTCAATGCATGCCGTGGAAATGCCATCCCGGACCCAAACAACATACATCCGCCTCCGATTCGAGTCAGACCTAAGGGACGGACAAAGTTCTTGACGGTAAAAGCAAATTCCGACAATGCACGCGGCGCGGTGAACGAAACCGAATCAGGATGCTGCATCAAATAGCAGGCTTGCGCCGGTCGCTGCGTGCGTGATACCTGGATCGCCAATCGATCGATCGTGTCTGTCCACACTTTGCAGTCCGCATCGACAATTACCACCACGCGATCTGGCTGCGTGGCCGACCCGATGTTCGTGGTGGCTTCCTGCGAATTCGTCAACTCCAATGCGTCAAAGGCAAAGCGAAGTGCGTAATCTTTGCCTCGGTTTTCCAAGTCAAATCGCTCAAGCACCGTCATGCCGATTGTTGCGTTTGAAGATACAAGAGCCTCGGCAAATTGGCTCGCAATCTTGGCGGTGTCGTCGTTACAGTTGTCTGCGACCAAATAGAGATGGTCGCCCGGTCGCATCGCCGCTGTCACCGAATCAAGTGTGCGAACGAGTCCAAGTTGTTCATTGTGGGCGGGAATGATCACATCCACCGCCGGACGTGACTGCGGATCGACCATGTCATCGTCGCTGGGGACGCGTTCCAAAGGCCGCTGTTTTTCTTTTCGCAACAACGCCAACAAGCATTCACTACCGAAAACGATCAATGGGACCGCAATCAAAATTGCCATCGTCCAAAGAAACGAATCGATCAATGCCTGAGAAATGGTCATGAGGTAGGCAGGTTGCGGTTTAAGTTCGTAAACGATGGGGAAATGAGGTTGGTCAAGATGCGATCACGGCTCCGAGTAACCTTGCATCAAAATCGATCAGGTCGTTGATCAAGTTCGTCGCTGCAGGAGAGGCTCCGTCACGTTCGAGTGAACAAACAATCACGGCATCCGCGCCGCTGGCGACCAGTGTCGCGGTCGTTGGGTCGCTCGCACTAAGTCCACCGATCATGATGTATTGGTACGAGCGAATGCTGGCGGCCAATTCATCCCACGTGTTATGACTCATCGCATCGCACAGCAATGCAGGGTCTTTGATCAACAGTCGGTCGACTTTATCCGTCTTGCCGATTTGCATTTCTTGATCTTGGATCGATTCCACTGCGTATTCACCAGGGAATGGCGTGACTTTTCCTGCCGCGACCACTTCCACGATCAACACCCGTCCACCATCACGTGCCAAATGCGAAGCGGCGCCAAACAGGATTCCTGTAGGACATGCTTTGCGGCCGGTTGCCACCAACGCCACCGACGATCCAATCGGAAGATTCAATCGCTGGATCCGCGAAGCCAAAATGCGAGCCGTGGTGCCGCCGGTGTGTCGTTTGGATGATTCGCGAGTATGCCGACTCAAAATCGGCAACCCATGTTTGCTGGCGAGTCGTTCATGTTGATTTGGACTGGCCCGAAAGAATTCGATCAACAGTGCGGGCAATAGCAAGAACATCGAACCAGCACCAAATCCAGCCACCATCACCTTGGCTTTGTTGCTGGACACTGGAATCAACGCTGGCGACGCTGGTGAGGTGGTCTTCAGCACGTAGCCGTCGGTTTGCAGTAAACGTTCCATCGCTTGACGTTCTTCTTTAACCCGGTCTTGCTGATGTGTAATGCTCTCCAATGCCACCTTGAAATCTCGCAGCTTTGGTGACAATTCGACCAATGCCTTGTAGTCGCTCTCGAGTTTGGCGATCAGTTCTTGGTAGCTTTCGTATTCCGCTTCGAGTAGTTTCAGTTTTTCGTGCTCGTCGCGAAGACGTTCATCGAGCTGGACGAGAATCTTGCTTTTGACCGCTTCGTCGACGTAGTTGCCCGAGTCGATGTCGTCGAATATTTCAGTGATCGACCCACTAATGGCGGCGGTCCGTTCATCGTCGCCCGATTCGAGACGCAGCACTTCGATCTCGCTTTGCAACGCATCGTATTCGGACTGAGTCACCAAATTACGATCGTAAAGCGATTTTAGGTTGACGAGTTCCTTCAGCTTTGATTCCAGTTTGATCTTGGCTGTTTCGCGACGACGATGTTCATGCAATTGGTCCGTCAACATCATTCGCCGTTCTTGTTCAGCCAAACGGATCACCTCGTTCTGCATGATCGTCCGTTTTTCGTCGGCGAACTTGCCCGCTCGCGCATCAGCGACTTGCTGTTCCATTTGTGCGATGCTTTGTTTGCGCAGTTCGATCAGAATCCCCTGGCGTGCCAAGATCGCTTTGGCTTCTCGTTTGGCGATTAAATTGGCATCGATCTCGGCATGCAAATCGTGACTGTTGTGCTCGAGGCACAGTTGGTCGTAGGTGGCCTGCGTCTTGGTTCGTTCGGCGGCCAATTCGGCCGTGCGTTTGTCGAGTGTTTCGAGATGCTTGGTGATCGTGCCGTTGCGGATTTCGCGTGATTTGTCGCCTACAATTTGCATCAACGTATTGACGACCTGTTTGGCCGTCTCGGCGTCCGAGGCACCATATTCAAGAACAATGTCAAATGCCCCCTTGGTCGCTTGCACCTCGATCGCCTTGGCCGTCGCAGATTGGGGTTCGTTCAGCGGTACCGACTCGTAGAGTTCTCGGATTGTGTCCGGTGCGTCGATTAGCACGACCATGTCCGAGGCGAGCGGCACAGCAAAAAATGGGTACCCCACTGTGCTTTGTTCAAGCGTCAGGCGACCTGTATAGGTGAACGTGTCTTTAGCAAATCGATCTCCCGCCCACCATGCAACCGCGGCGCCAAGGATGCTGGCGATCACAAACCATTTGATTGACCGTCTTAGAAATTGGCTAAATAGCTCGTTGTCATGCGATTCATCGAATCGAACCGAGTGAACCCCCGAGGCGCCCTTCACGGTGCCTTGGATCAATTCGTGTGATTGATCAGCGTGGTCGTTTTGCAGACTTAGCATTCAAGACTCCTATTGGACTTGCGTTGCCTGGACTTGCGTTGTTTGGTTCGCATCCGAGTCGTGGTCGAACCATTAATATTGATAGATTGCGAGATGGAGTTATTGCGAAGGAAAATAAATATCGGATTGCGGACAACTCCGGCGGTGCTCGTCTGCAAAATTCGCACCTTGATTTGCGTCTGAATCCAAATTCATTGTAAACGGAATGATTGGGTGCCTGGGGGGTACAGTACCCAATCATATCGAAATTCAAGTCGCAGTATATCTTTTTTTTGAAGCAGGCCTTGTGATCGATCTAATGGATGACGCTTTGCCGCTAAGCAGAGTGCAATAGCAATCCTTCGGATCTTAGAACGTGGTGCCCTGGTTCGTTGTCGAGATCGCACGCGATTGACCCGTTTGCAAGCGACGCGCCTTGCGAGCCACGATCGACGGTGACCGACGAGCCGATATAAGAAGCCCAACGATGCATCCCGCATTGAATAAGAACGCAAAACTATAGGATTCTGACATCCATACAGTGATGATCACCAGCGTTGTGGCTAAGACCGAAGATAAGAGAGCCACCATCAAGAACTCCGTGGGCTGAGTCAGCTTCGCGCGTTGTCGAAGAAACGCTGCAAAAATGCCGATCGGAAGCAGTAGAAATGCGATCGAACCGATGACACCGGTATTCAGATAGTGCAGCAGATAATGATTGTCGACGGATAGAAAGAGACCTCGCAAATGCGGTTCTAACATCGCTTCGTGTTGAGGTAAGGTGCCCCAATTTCCATATCCAATCCAACCGACTTGCGAAAGCGGTTTCTTATAGACGGCAAATAGTAGATAGCGATGTCGCGTCCCCGAATAGGTATACGTTTCACCATCAATTTTTATCTTTTGGATACCATCTTGGGCTTCGATGGCATCAGCCATCTTTAGCATCGTTGGCAGCATGACGATACTAATTGCGATGACGAGCACGCATGCAAAGAGCGAGAAAAGGCGAATTGGCGGGAAATAGTACCAAGCCAATCCAAACATTACACCTGCCAAAACCATGCATGGTCCGCGTGAGAGCGTTGCCACCGTGCCCATCGTCAGGATCACCGGAGCAATCAGCCATAACTTTGATCCCCGTCCCCAATAACTTTGATAGGTCTGGGTGAATACCCACGGAGCGGCCAAGGCAAGCACCAAGCCGCCATAGATTGGATGTCCAAACCAAGCTTCCGCTCGTTTCAATCCCAAGCGGTGCCCAAAATCGCCCTGGCTCGATCCTTCGTGGCCGAGCAGCGTGTTGAAGACGTTGTAATCCGCCACTGATTCGACGATCATCGCCCCCGCTAGGATCAGTGCTAGCGTTGCTGCCAACGGAACAAAATCGATGGCGTCTTGATCATGAATCAAGATCAGCCGCGCCAACATGTAGGGAAACAACCACTGTGCCAGCAAGTTGAGGATGACGGTGGGGCTGAAGTGGTCGTTCAGCGTCGTGCTGATCGCGGCGGTCACCACAATCACCAGCGGCAACAAATCAATCCAAGAAAAACCAACAAAGGCAAACTGTCGCGGTTTAACCACAACGACAGCAACTGCCATCAATGCAACCACGCACCGTACGGTGATATCGGCGGCGCCGACCTCGAGTGCCAACCACGTGGGGACCAAAAAGGCAACGGCCCAACCCGCGCGTGCCGCGTGCCGCGGCGAGTAAAATCTCGCCACAAAAAGCATCAGCACTGCGACACTAAGGGCGATGAAATGGAACATGCAAGGTGACGGTGACGGGCGTGCAACCAGGAAAAATGCCGGCTCCCGGTTCGCGCGGACTGACTAATCATGCGGTGCGCCGACCATGAGATGGACCGGACGCGAGTTTCGGGCCGAACGCGAGTTTGGGTGGACTAGCCTAATGTAATTGCGGAATGCAGAAGGTCCAATGGGACGATCCCGTGGACTCCTGTGTCCGATTCGCTTGCAAATCAAACCGCGTCGCTTTGATCGCTGCATGCCCCATGGGATGGTTGTGATGCAAACCATCGCTGCGGGAATGCGAGAATTGACAGAGAATTATCGAGTCGTGATGGGAGCCACCGTCCCCGGATTTCCCTGGTTGATCGCGGCACGATAGACATCAATCACCCCGGATTGAAGCTCGCTGCCGGCGGGCAACGGAAAACGTCCGAGCCCCTTGCCCTGATAATGAATGTCCTCAATCACATTGGGGCTCTTGCCGGTGCGGTCAATCGCAATCGATTGGACTTGCCACTGATGCACGACGATCTCGTAAAGCACTTCGGGCGGCAAAGGCAGCGAATTTTGCCGAGTCACCACATCACCGAACTCCGTGATCACGCGGTAGGTATCGATCCGTTCTCCGGCAGCGGCGCGAGAGAACTGGCGGTTCACCACCTCGCCTGACGGGATTTTGATCTGCTCGGTCTTCGCATCGTCTTTCAGGTTTACAATCGTGACCACCAAATCGCTCGGGCTTCCATTGCGAAGCCCAACCGTGACCGGGGGCAACGGAGGTCCTGCGACGACTTGAGAATCAATCAGCACCGACTGCGGCCGCGGGCGAATTGGCGGCAAAACCGAAATCGCCGGCGGTCCAATCGGTACCGCAAATCCGGGGCCCCAAACCGGAGCCACCGGGGCGAACGGTGCCGGAGCGAAGGAGGGAATCGGACCAAAGCCGCCTGGGAAAAAGCCGTGATTTAGTTGCGGCGGAGGCGGCGCGTTCGCAGCGGTGGGACGCAAAATGCCGGTCATCACTTGATAATGAGGCGACAGGTCATCCAAGTCCGCCATCCACATGTCGCCGCGGCCGGACCGTGGAAATCGTAACACTCGATTCAGTTCGGGGTGAAAGTAGCCAGCATATTGGCCGTCCAGCGAATCGAATCGCGGGTCACGAAAATAGACCAATCGGCCCGCCGTCGCATCGCGAATTACCATCGCGTCGCCCTCGAGCGAGATCACCGTGCTACGCGCCCCCGATGGCTGGATCACTTCAAACGTCTGGGACCATCCCCAAGCGGGCAACCCGCTTGCGATCATCAGTAAAATCCATCGCATCGCAATCACCCCCGGAGGTTTCGGTTCGTTTGGCACCGCTGTCTATTCTACGGCAAACGAACCAACGGCGTTATCGAGGATCCGCTGCGGAGCTGACCCGACGGCCAATCAACCCGGTCAAAAACGTGCTAAAGACGAGACAGCACAATCCTCCCATCACCAGGACACCGGTGGCGGCCAAGCGGTCGCGAACTTGAACCCGTTTCCATGCCAAGGCAATCTCGCTTTGGATCGCTTTGTCAAAACTCAACTTGGCCGCATTTTCGTAAAGAATCGTGTCACCCTGTTTCACCTCGCCCGCATAGCGATCGGTGATCAAGTTGTTTTCAATCCACTCGTCGGTGACCGACAAATACTCGCTGCTAGCACTGCCGTCGGTTTGGCCTTGGACGTAACGGACCAACGCCGCCCGCTGCAGCCGTTTCAGTTCCTCTTCGCTCTCTTGGCGGCTTTCGGCGGGGGATGAAACGACGACCCACGACTGCAGGTCGCCGTCGAGCTGCGGTAATTCGCTCAGCCAAGCAGGCCGGTCATCGGGATAGCTGATTTGGTCCAGCGGGGCCACCGACAACTCTGGCGCCGTTTCGGTCTGAGTCGACACGTTGTCTTCATTGAATTCGGAATCGTCGCCTGGCTTGGATTCTGCACTCGCGTTCTCGTCGCGGAGCGAGGTTTCCACTTTCTTGGCAACGTCATCCACCGCCATCGCCACCATCGGACCGACGGTGATGACCATCAGCACGGCGACCAGCGGGGTTAGGATATGACAGCGGCATGCAGCCGAGCAGTGAGGCGACTTGTTCATGCAGGTCCTCGAGCGTTGGCAAGTTCTTGAGCGATACCATCGTGGGCGGAACGAGGAATCGCAGGCTGCGATGGTGTTTGTGGGATCCGTTCCGGTTTGACGCGAGGATTGATCCATGGAGCCGACATTTGGATCGCAATTGCGATTCCACCGGCGATCAGCATTCCAAACGGTTGCGGGATTGGTAGCAGCTGGTGGACCGCCCATTCGCCCACCACTGCTACCGCAACGCTCCATAGGCTTAGTCGATGTCGACGCAGCGGATCCACCGGTCGCCACCAACGCAGTAACGCAAATAGTATGGCAAAGTGTGCCATCATTGCCGAAGCACGCGGAATACCATCGCTATAGAGAGCCTGAGGAAGCGTGGTGGAATCAATGTTGCGAGCCAATCCCGCATCAATCGGTAGCATCAGGAATCCGTTCATCGCATAAGCGAACAACCCCACACCGCCGCCGACCCCGGCCAAGACGATGCGGCGAGGAAGGCTTTCGCCTTCGTCACGTTCCCACAACTTGCCCAGCCCAAGGATCGAGATTGCCGCGGCCATCACCACCACGGCCATCCATCCGTAGGGCGCAATGGCGATTGAATCGACGGTGCCGGTGCGAAGCCCGATCACGCCTGCGGTGATCGTCAACGCCAACGTGGTCAAAATGGCGGTAATCCAGGAGGTGCTCAGTTCGGCGGCGCGGTGCACCGACCGTTTGGCACACAGGTCATTTCGCATCTGCGACCGCCACTGCGATCGCGTCATCGGCCGTGCCGGGCCATGGGTGTTCGTGGCAATGCGTTGAGCTTGAGCGTAGCTGGGTTGTTGGCTGACGTGCAGCACCATTTGACGCACGATGTAGTAGGGCACGTAAACCACGCCCACGATCGACATCAGCGGCAACAACCAGTGCGTGTTGATGATCAACACGAAGGTCGCGACGATCAACAGGAAAAACTTTGCCCCCGGTGAACGATCCAGCGTGTGCCACCAACATTGCAGATCCGAAACACTCGCCCGCACCGCGCGAGCAAGGGGTTCGCTGTCGTTGGCGACATTGGCATGATGGACCGCAGCAGTCGGCGACTGCGGTCGGCCACCGGTCGGTGCCGATGATTTCGCTGTGAAACTTGATTTCGAAGACACGCTGTCATTCGCGTTTGCGTTCGCGAGCGTTGCTACGATGGGAGCATCCGGCGTGTTGGGTTGGATCGCATCGGCATGGATGGCGGCTGGCCCCGTTTGCGTGATCCCAAGGGCGTTGGTCATCTCACGTACCGAGCGAAACCGGTTCGCTGGATCCTTTTCCAAACACTTCGCCACGACGGATCGGTACGGTTCGGCCAACACGGTGACGTCGGGTTTAGCCGTCATGTGTTTGACGATGATTTCGTGACAGCTTTCGCCATCAAATGGCACGGTACCTGTGAGCAATTCGTAGGTCATGATTCCGATGGCGTAGATATCGATTTCGCGGCCGTATTCGCCACGCCCAATCTCGGGTGCCATGTAGTGAAATGTGCCTACGCTTTCGGTGTGGCCGCCGCGATGTGATGCCGAGATGAATTTGCTTAAACCGTAATCGCCTACTTTGACGATTCCCATGTCGTCAAAAACGTTGCCGGGTTTCAAGTCGCGATGGACCAACCCAGCCCCGTGCAAATGGTCCACGCCCGCAGCGATCCCCGACAACCAACGACGGACCTCGGTGACATCCAATCCGCTCGGGGATTGATCGAGAACCTGACGCAGATTTTGGCCGGCCACATATTCCATCACCACCCATGCTTGTTCTTGATCGTCACGACAAATGTCGTAGAGCGCGATCAAATGGGGATGTTTCAAATTCAAACAATGCGAAACCCCACGCAACTCCACTTCTAGATTGCGCTGGATCCGTTTCAGTGCGACCTCTTTGCCTGCCTCGCTGACCGCAAAATAAACCTCGCCAAATCCGCCCATGCCGATCCCACGACGAATCGTGTATCGATCCAGAGGCGTCGATCCGGAGGGGTAAGTGAATGACATCGATGAGGTCGTCGGGTGGCTAACGTGGGTTTCTGCGAACGGTCGTCGATCCTTTGCCAACGATCCAGGTTGGTGGTTCGATTCGACCTCTAGTTTACCGAGAAGCGTCGTCATGAATCGATTTCCCAAGTGAATTTCTCGACTGAATGAATGGCACAGGGCATCGGCGTCACGGTTGGCAGCGATTGGCAAGCAAATTTGCAGGTTTTCATTGCTTCACATCCCCATTTCGCTGTTGGTGGCTCGCTCTGCTGATTGGTGCTCGGCTGGCTCGTTGTGCCATCTGGTGATTCTCTCGTCGGTTGGTTTAGGCTCGATTCGCTGCCGAGCAGGGCGCCGCTTTTATGCTTTCTCGAGCGTCATCTCCACAGTCCCCACCTCCATTCTTTGCCCCACCGTCAGCTCCGACAATTCGGTTTCGCCAACGACTTTGCCCATCCAGCGGTCGCCGCGGCGAGTCATGACCACTTTTTCGCTTCCCAGATGGGCGACATTGATATGGCAATCTGCCGCCGATCCCATCAACAATGTTTCAGCCGCCAAAATCACCCCATCGACATGGCCATCAAAGCGATGAGGCGGCTTCAAGGTCAGCACCGCCGAATGACTTAGCGGGCTGGGGTGCCGAAAAATCAAGGACGCCGATCCCGGAATCGACAACGGACGCCCGCTCAGTACCAACTCGGCAGGTCGCGTCGCGTCGGCAATTTCCCAAAAATAACCGTCATCACGACGTGACAGGGTTCCCGCAATGCGAGGCAGATCCGAATGGACTTGAACATCGCTGTTGCCCGCCGGGCCAGCGCCGCCAATGGTCCAACGATCGCCCGAGAGGATCAAAAAACCTCCGCACCCATCGACCCAAAGCCTCCAGCTTCGTGCTGCAGGCTTTGAGTTCGCTAAGGGGATCGATTCGGACACGTCCATCAGCCTTTCTCGGTGCCACGTACCTTTTTCGCCACGTACCTTTTTCGCTACGTACCTTTTTCGCTACGTACCTTTTTCGCTACGTACTTTCATTGCAGCCCTACGTTGGCTGGCAAATCCAGCACAAACTAGTCTAGCTGGATCGAAACCAACGACTTCGACGATGCCTTGGTCTCGTCACCAAAATAGCTGGTGATTTCGTCAAGCAGATTTTCTTCGCTTGGCTCATCCAAATCGATCTCACCAAAGTACTCGACATCGACCTTCATCGTTTCTTCGGCAACATCAATCCGAGCATGGATTTCGTCAAGCAATTGACGTGTCTTGGAAAGATGGCTGTCGTCCAACGCCAATTCGCTGCTGGTTTCGGCAACACGAAGCGAAGCGAGTCGGGCCTGCAGGTTCTCGACTTCGACTTCGAGTTGACGCTTGGCGCTCAACATCGCATCCATTCGCTCATGGGCCGCTTGAAGCGACGATTTGCGAGCGGAAAGCATCTTTTCGAGTTTCTCGGCCGTCTCCTTGCGGGTCTTGAAGCGGCTAAATCGGTTGCTCAAGTCGTTTTTCACCTGAGCCGACGTGTACGTCCGACCGCCGTAGGTATAAAGATGCGAATCCTTGCGAAGATCCTCGCTCAGCCGCTCGATATCGGCTTGGGTCTTGGCCAACCGCTCGTCCGTTTCGGTCATCTGAGACTCGAGTCGAGCGACCTCGACCTTTTCTAGCGCAATGCGTTTGGCATTGTGTTCAATTTCGGGTTTCAAATCGGCAATCATTTGCCGAGCTCGCTTCAGTTCCCATTCCAATGGCATCGCGTCGGTCGTCGATGATCGCAACCAATCGACACCGCATCTCGCATAGCTGAACAATGGAACGCCCATCGTCATTGTGGACAGTAACGCAACCGCACCGCCCGCCAGGATCATCTTCTTTAACATCGATGTATCTCCCCAAACTGTGGCTGATTTTTCTTTCGTGCGGCACATTGGCCGCTGTACAAAAAGGAATTCGCACCCAAGTCGGGATTCTTGGCCGTCGGAGGAAAACTTTTTGACGAAAATCAGAACCTCGGCAATCACTCGCTTGCTGGCCGGGGGCAATGCCAGCGAGGGCAGGAAGAAAGGGGGCATCGGCAACGGGGGCATCGGCAATGGGGTATCGACAAAGCCGGCATTGCAGTGGTGGCCGCGGAGAATCCTGGCTGGTCGCCGGGCATGCCGCCCGGTGCAGTTCCGCTGCCGCGCAGTGCTGTCACGCTTCCACGCAGTGCAGTCCCGCCACTGCAGCAGCACGCCGATATCGCCATGGTGTTTGCCACCCCCTGCTGCAGAAAATAGTAGCGACTTAGAACGGCGAGGTTCGATTCTTTGAGATTTACTGCAAATCGTTGCTTAGGGCTGCCGAAAAGTAGGGCGATTTGGTGAGGCATTTGCCCTCAATCGGGCATTTTTGCCACGGGGGGATGTTGCGCCCAGGCAACATTGCGGTCTTTAATCTATGGAAAAGTAATGACAAACGTGACGGATCCGCCTTCGCTAATGACGTAGATTGGATTATTATTGGCTCGTGGTGTTCGATTTGCCGACATTAATTACTGGGAAACATGCCTGGATGACATGTCGCGACACAGCGATATCACTTTAATGACATTTCTTTTTTTCTTTTGAAAATAAGAACGATTTCCTAACTCGTTATTTTGATTGTGGTTACGACGCGGCGTTGGGTTCGGCATCGCGGATAGGCATACCACTTGCAGTGAACCCAAAACTGAAAAGACCGTCTAAGTCACTAACTCAGTGACCTAAAGGTCAAAACAGAACGTAATGTTTGTATATCGTCTCCGCCTGTTTATCTAATCAATTGATGCGCTGGATCGCAACGCGCAGGAGATTATCCCAATGACTACATCAAGCGACGTAAAGACTACACCCAATCCGAGTGACGAGCGTTGGCACGCTCTCGCGGCGACGATTTCGCCTGAATCGACCGACGTCTTCGGTCAATGGGTGAGCGACCAACTGAAGGCGCTCGAAGCACGTCTGGGCGATTTTGAGTCGCCTCGCTCGGTGTGTCATGACCTGCGCGGATAAACGTGCTGGAAACGGATGACGTTCACACGGCCCCCCTCTCGATCGGTGCCGTGTTTGGTTTGCTAATCGCTGTTTGGTTTACTAATCGATCTAAACCGCGAGTGCGTTTGGATCGCTAATCCGCCAAACCCTTAATCCGCCAAACCTTTAAGCCATCGAACCTTATCAAACCTTGCTGCACGCTTGAAAACGTTCCAAGCCGACTATTTATCGCTAAACGTCCATTACTGGACGTTCATGCCTTCGATCCGAAAGATCGCGAAATGGCTGGCACCGCCCGGGCCTTTGCCGCCGGGATATTTGTATTTCTCGGTGTCAATCTTGAACTTGCCTTCGACCGTCACCGGACGGGTGACGAAGTCGGTGGTGCGGCCCGGCAACATTTCGACGATGACGCAGTCGAACAACGCGGCCCCCGGCCCGAAGCAGCATTCCTGGTTGTCACGCACCAACACGAATTGATCGATATCGGTTTCTTTAAAGAGCGTGCTAGGCAGGATATAGCCTCGCAATTTCACTTTGACCCCATCGAGCCGTTTGACTTCGGGGGTCAACGCACTCTTTTCGAACGCCGCGTCCTTCTCGATATCAAACTTCAGATCGTCAAACGTGATATCCCCTTTAGCGAGCGACGCTTCGCTGCTTTTGCGTTCAACGACCCCTTTGGTTCTCTCGTCGGCTAGTTTTTCCGCTGGAGTCGCCGTTTTGCTGGTTTCCGTCGCCGTGGACGCGGTTTTGGGCGAATCGGCGTCTGCGGTCGCTGCGGAAATGCCGATCAGCGAGAACGTCAGCAGCACTACGAGCGAGTTCTTGTACCAAGCCATGTGAAAAATCGTCGTTGGAGGGATAAACCCGCAAAGGGAGCTGATGGCGAGTTGGACGGACGGAGGTAGGACGCAGGACCGGCAAGCGATTTCCTAACGCTGCCGGTTCTTTGCGACAGCGAAGCTTAACGGACTTGGTCCGCTTTTATGCGATAGAAAATATTGTTGTCAAAGTCAGTTAGCTTCTGTGGGGATCGATTGAGCTGGAATTTGCCAGCAAGTTTTCGTTTGGTCAGCCCCGCTTTGACGTTTTTCCCGTTCGTCACCGTAACTTCGATCATGTCGCTACTTTTGGGCTGGCCACCGAAGCAACAGGTTCCCAAGTCGGGGACCAGGATGAATTGACGAAGGGCTCCGCTGCCGGATGCTGGATGGATATAGCCTTTGAGAAAGACTTTATCGCCGTCGATGTCATAGGCAAATCGCGTCGGGATATCGGGCATCCCCTCGGGCTGCTGCAGTTCGTGAAAAGGAATCCGGGTGTAGCCGTCGGGAACTTCGGTCATGTAGATGTAGGTGTGCAGCCCGATCCCGCCGACCATCAGCAGCGCATTTCCAATCACGCCAAATTTGGCGAGCGCTCCGCCACTGTATTCGTCGGGAAATTGTTTGGTTGCCCGAAAACCAACGATGCCTGCGGCAATGCCGACCGCCGTCAGGATCAACAGCGGCGAGAAGGTCGGAATCAGCCCAGGGAAAGCAAGAACGAAGAAAACCACCGAAGCGATTGCCGCCCGGCTGACGGCTCGGTACGGGAATTCAACCACATCGCTTGACGATGACATTTGAAGTTCAGCTGACATGGGGGTAATAGAGCCTTGATCGAAGTCGCGGTAGCTTATTCACGCTCTCGCACGGGGACCGGAACCACTGCCGGGCCGCCAGAGAGCAACAGAAACTGGCCGATCATGATCGTCGCCAGTGACAGAGAAACTACGTAAACCAGCCGCCAAGGGTTCGCCGGTGTCGAGGTTCGTGATACCAGGGCAGGAGTTGCGACAATCGGCGTGTTGGCTGCCGTCAAACTTCCCATCGCCGCCCGCGGTGCGTTGGTCGTTTTGGGATCAAACCGTGCGTCCGCAGCAGGATCTGCAGCGATGGAGTGATTCGATGGACGCGGCACCACCGCTGCCACCGGCGACTGCGTCGCTTTGGGGACGGCCGATGTGTTCGGTTTGGTGGTGTCCTTGGCTGGCACCGGAATCGAGAAAAAAGTATTCGCCCGTTTGACACTTTCGGGATCGACCGACTCGAGTTCCTTCAATGCCTCGCTCGCTTCGGGCAGCGGACAGGCTCGCAAGTAGTTCACGACCGGGACACGAACCCAGTTGTTGTCGGGATCCGCTTCCAAGAAAAGCTGCTTCATCTTGTCGATTTGGCTCCAATCGCTCCATCGCGCCAAATCGGGGATGACCAAATCCGCGAGGTCTTTGCGGTCTAAAACGTGGTGCAGCGATTCCACGAGCGCACTTCGCGCGATCACGTCCCCTTCGGTGCCGTGAAAGCGAATCGCCATGATGGCGGCGTAGGTGTCTGCGTAGGGAGCCTTGTTGTTCTTCAGAAACAGCTCGTCGATCAGGGCGAGCCCTTTTTCGCCCGAAAGCGTTAGATAGCAAGCGACGAGGGCATCGAGCCCGCTGCGGCTGCTTTTTTGAGTGCTGCGAAGCTGTTCTTCGAGCATCGGCAAGTCTTTTTCATCGCCACAGACCCCCAGCATGGTCAAATACAGTCGTCGGCGATCCACCGTGGCTTCTGGATCGTTGATCCAGCTGACCAATTCTGCGTGGTCAATTTCCGGCGCCAGCTCTTTGACGGCCGAATAGGGGGCAATCGCGAATTCGTCGTAGGCGTCTCGCGAGAGCATCGTCTCTTCGTCTTGCAGGTAATCGTAGTAGAAACGCAATCGGGTGACGTCATCCTCGTCGGCCAATTTCGTGACCTTCATCAAATAGGCTTCGGCGCGGGGCGAAAGCGGCAGACAAGACCACTGCATGTTGGGTGGATCGACGCCTGATAGCATGAAGGTGCGGCCCGTTTTGACGTCACCGTAATAGATGGCGTTGACCTCTTGGCCGACTTTGACCAACGCGTCGCCTTTGAGCACCTTTTCGACTCGCATCAGCACTTCGCCCGTTTCTTCGTTGCGAGCGGATTCGCGGTCCACGGCGGTGGCGATCACGACCGCGTCCATCACGGACATCTCTTGACGCAGCGTTTGTGAAACGGCGTTACAGAAGGGGCAGGCCAAGCTGGAATTGCCAACAAAACTCGTCACGAGAATCGCGACAACGAGCAGTGACGTGGTGAATCGACGAAACGACATGCGTTGAACCAAGTGGGAAAGGATGAACAAAAGGGCGTTAACGCGACTGGATCAATCATCCAGTATAGCAATCAATCGATTTTTGTATCGAAATCCGCTGTGAATTTGAGTTTTCCGAAACAATCGCAAACTCACTGCATACGGAATCTTAGGTGGATGGTAGGCCGGTGGTGAAGTCACCAGGGGAACGCGTGACGCGTTGTTGCAAAAATTGTAGTCAAAATCGCAAGCCAAAACGACTCAACCGATGATACCAGATGTGCCGATAGTGACGGTACGCATGTTTGCGAGTCACCCATTGGGCCAACACCGGCCCTCCAATCATCGCCCCCCAGAGGGAGAGCCACGGATGCTCCGCCATTTATTGATCACTGCTGTCCTCCTTTGCAGTTGTTGTGCCCTGGCCGATACGGCTTCGGCGGAACAGCGTGCTTATGGCCAAAATTGGGGTGGAGCAGCCGGTTCCCGCGACTGGAATCGCTTCTATCACTACCCCTACGTTTACTACCCACAAAACTTCTACAGCCAAGAGTATTTCCAGAGCAGCGATAGCATGTACCATCGCTATCCCCAGGAAATGCGAATTCCGGTCTACAACAAGAAGTGGCATAACTACTACCCCAGCAGCCGCCGCTACCACCAAGGCCATCACTTTATCTTGGATGTGTTCTAGATCGCCGCAGCCTTGGATTAAACTTGGGTTGGCGACGGGGATGCCCCGCCGATCCGAGTCACTCAAGTGCGAGCCGCTATCCGACGGAATCCATGACCGCAGGTACCAAGATCCGTAATCTGATGCGGCTGTTCGATGCATCGGACGCTCCGGTGTGGGCGATCGATCCTGCGGGCAAGCTGGTCTATTTGTCCGCGGCCACCGCACGTTGGCTCGGCTTGGACGTCGAGCAACTATTGCAGCGGCGTGCGGTCGCTGGCAGTCCCGTGTCCAACGATCCGCTTGACCTTCTGGCAGCGACACTCTCGCCTCCGCCAGGGCTGAAGAGCCGCGGAACCGCATCGCTGCGTGTTCAGCCGGCGGGAGACGCGAAACATCGGATTAAACCAATCGATGTTCGTTTTGTCCGCGTCGGTTCGGCCGATTCAAGTTTGACGATTGCGATTGGTGGCCGGTTCAACGACCGGGTTCCTGACGAAGAACTTGCCGATGCGGCAAACGTGCGGCAACAGCTTGATGCGTGGCGAAAACGGCATGCCGCGATCGCAACGGTGGCCACTGCAGGCGTCTCTTCGTCAGCCAAGCGGATGCGAGCTCGGATCCATGTCGCCGCCAGTGTGCGAACGCATCTGGGGTTCTTTGGTCCGGCCGGTTCCTGTTGCGAATCGATCGCTCGGCGGGTTCATCAGCAATCGGCGCCTCGTGAACCGATCGCAATCGTCGATGGGCCGTTGATGGATCCCGAACTGCTTGATGCGTCCATCGTTCCGGTCGTCAATCAGTTGGCCAATTCCGCCGAAGCCAAAGCCACGGTGTTAGTTCGCGGTTTGGATGAGATGCCGCTGGACGCCCAGCGTCATCTCGTTGAATTGATCGGTTCCTACAACGATCGGTTGCGATTGATCGGATTGTGTAGCGATCAAACCACGCTGGATGCAACTGCAGACGAGCAGGCTCCGGCGAACGCGGATGTTCGTGAGGTGGTGGTCGGGATCAAGCCACCGCAGCGGCATATCGACGTCGCGATCGCGGATTTGTTGGCCTCGTTGACCGTGACCATCGATCCCTTGGCGTCGCGTGTACAAGACATTCCGGTGTTGGCTGCTGCATTGGTCGATTCGCATCATGCCGCCCGCGATGGCGTGGGGGAACGACTCAGTCGTGCGGCGATCGATGCGTTGGTCATTTATCCTTGGCCAAACAACGTCGAAGAACTCGACGCGGCCATGCGGCATGCCGTGCGAAATGCAACTCGCGAATCGATTGCACCTGAGAATTTTCCATTGGCGATTCGCTCGTATCGACCTGGGGATTCGCTGTCTCGCCGAAAAGTGCAAAGCGTTTCGCTCGACGAGATGCTCGAATCGTTTGAACTCAAGATGATCAAGAGTGCGGTGGAAATCAGCGATGGCAATCGTGCTGCCGCGGCGCGGTTGTTGGGAATCACTCGCTCGCGATTGTTGCGGCGAATCGATGCGGTCGAATCGGGGGCGGCCAAATCGCCACCGCAGACTCCCAAGTCGTCCTCACCAAGTGACGGCGATCGCTCATGAAAACAATTGCAAGCCAATGGCTCGATTCATCCGACGAGGTCACCTGGCTCGTTTGTGAACAGGGCAACCGCTGGGCCGATGCCGCACGTCGGTTCAGTCCCGAAGGGTTGCAAGAACCTTGGGTCTCGCAGGTGACATCGTGTGAACCGAGCGAGGTGCTGCGGCAGATCGCACGTCATCCGTTGGCCAAGACCAGCTCGCACCGCCGGATTCCGGTTGTGGTGTTATGGGAATTGACGCCCGGCGGGATCGCCAAAATGTTGCTGGTCGTGACCCAGGTCAAAGCCGCGTTTCCCGATGTGATCCAGATGGCCGGGATCACGGGGATTCCCAATTCAATGCACCCTGCGATTTCCGAGTTGGGGGCCTCGTTGTTGTTGACGGCTCCGGAATCGCTGCAAAATGTCGCTCGGCAAATCAATCGGCGTGCGTTTGCGGCGTCGCCCCCCGACGCGGCGTCGACAATCACGCCTGCGGCGTCCGCAGTCGCGGCCCCGTCATCCACGATCACGCCCTCGCCGTAGCGAGGATTCTGCGGGACCGCGGCGCCTACCGACCTTGCCAGAGCCGCGAAATGTGGTCAGGCTTTCTAGTTCCACTGCATCCGTTTTTCACTTTCCCTTTCGCTGAATCGATACCCATGTCCGCTTTGAATTCTGACTCTGTTCGCGCCGCGATTGAATCGTTTCCTGATCCTGAAACCGGGCGGCCGATCGGCTCGATGGGGCAAATCAAAGAGGTTCAAGTCGAAGGCAATACCGCAACGATCACGCTCGGATTGACGTCCCATTCCAATCCGATCGCCGACGAAATCGCCGATGCGATTGAGTCCAAGGTCGTCGCCGCGTTGCCTGGGACTCAGGTCAAAGTCGAAACGGTGGATCACCCGCGACCCCCAGCACGTTTAGGCCAAGTCGGACTGCGTGTGAAAAGTGTGATCGCGGTCGGCAGCGGCAAAGGTGGTGTTGGCAAAAGCACCGTTGCCGCTTCGCTTGCGCTGTCGCTGCGTCAAATGGGTAGCCGTGTGGGTTTGATGGATGCGGACGTCTATGGGCCGAGCATCCCGCATCTGCTCGGTTTGTCGGGGCGTCCTGCGGTGAATGCTCAGAAGAAAATTGAACCCATTATGCTTAGCGATGACAGCGGCCAACCACCGATGCCGGTGATCTCGATGGGCTTTCTTGTCGAACCGGATCAAGCCGTGATTTGGCGTGGTCCGATGTTGCATGGATCGATCAATCAATTTTTGGGAGACACCAATTGGGGCGAACTCGATTATCTGGTGATCGATATGCCGCCAGGAACCGGTGATGTCGCGTTGACGCTCTCGCAAGCGGTGCCGCTAGCCGGCAGCGTGGTGGTGTGCACCCCACAAGAGGTTGCACTGCTGGACGCGATCAAGGCGATCAGCATGTTTCATAAAGTGAACATTCCGATCTTGGGAATGGTGGAAAACATGAGCGGGTTCATGTGTCCCGATTGCGGCAAGACGTATGACATCTTTGGTCGTGGCGGTGCCCGTGCGAAGGCCGAAGAGTTGAACGTTCCGTTTTTAGGATCGCTGCCGATCGATATCGATCTGCGTACCGGGGGTGACGAAGGACAGCTTGCCAAAGTGCTTGCCGAGAACACTCGATCCAGGATCCCGATCGAAGCGGCGGCCAAGTCGCTGGTTCGCACGTTGGCGTCCAAGGCGGCTGCGAATCCACCGAAACCAAGTTTGCCGACGCTGTAACGCGTCGCCCAGCGTTTCGTCGCGATAGATCATCGTGACGTTCGCCGGATCGCGATCCGGTTGCAGCGAGACGAATTCGTGGCAGAGGCGATTCGTGACAGCCACAATTCGTGAGGGGCACGATTCGTGAGGGGGCACGCAGTCGCCGGATATTCGGGCTTCATCGCCAGTGCAGCCCGTTTGCAGTGACTTGTTTTGATCCCCGCTAAAACTGCCAGATTGGCACTTTTGGGCGTGATTTGGCCAGAAAAAAAGCCGCATCAGAGAATGAACTCCGACGCGGCTTTTTTTAATTTCGATTCTACTCAGAAGAGTAAAAGAGTGGCGATCGACTAGCGACGCTTCTTAGCGGTCTTCTTCTTAGTAGCTTTCTTGGCTGCTTTCTTAGCGGCCTTCTTCTTGGTTACTTTCTTGGCTGCCTTCTTTGGCGATGCCTTCTTAGTAGCCTTCTTCTTAGTTACTTTCTTCTTAGCAGCCTTCTTTGGCGATGCCTTCTTAGTAACCTTCTTCTTCGTTACTTTCTTTGCAGCTTTCTTAGGGGCTGCCTTCTTCGTAACTTTTTTCTTGGTTGCTTTTTTCTTGGCCACGTTCTTCCTCCGCGAGAAAGGGCACGTTAGTGAGTCCTTGTGACTTTATTAGAACAGCGTTCTAAAAGTCACCGGCCACGGCTCACCAATCGTGATTGGAAGTTGAATCTCAGAGCGTTGATGATCCACATCAAGGTTGCTCTTGCTTTCAACCGTTTAGAAACTGCGCGTAACTGTACGCGCTTCTGAGAATTCCGCAACATCTTTTTCATGAAAAAAGTGCTTGCGATGAAATTTTTTTTTGGTAAGTGAACGCGCTTTTGACGCTTCGCTTTGAGTCATTGAAGATAAAAAATGCATCGAATTATCTTGCTTGGACCCTGTTTCAGCACTTCGACGTAATTGAAATTCAACTTCGGTATCACAAGGTGTGTCACTACAAAAAAACTTGGGCTTGAATCGCAAATTTTGCAAATGATTTATCGCCAACGCCCCGTCTGTTGCAACATTTGGTAATTGCTAAACGCTAATGACAAGAACAAGATGCCCATGAACGTTTGGTGCTGTTTGAATGCGTACACCGTCAACAATCCAGCGCTGATTACACTGATCCATAACGCTTGATCACGACGTCCACCATTGATCAACACCAACGAGTTCATGATCCGGCCACCATCAAGCGGCCATACGGGTACTAAATTCAACAGCGCCCACAAGACACTTGGGAAAATGTAAAACAAAACAATCGCGTACAAACCATGGCTCGTGATCGGATCTCCTTCCATCACCCCTGGGATCTTTGCCAATCCAAGAGGCACGACGCTGTCGACAATCGCAAGCGCTTCGACTCGAAAGCCTGCGACTTTTAGTCCTCCGACCAACAACAATGCAGACGCGATTTGAGCCAGCGGACCGGCCAGCGCGACCCACAAATCTTGCTTTTCAGTCAATCGTCCTGCGGATCGTCCCATGCCAAATGAGCTGCTCGGAATCGCAAGCCCACCAAAGTGATACAGCACGATCGAAGACTGAATTCCAAACTGGCGAAATGCAAAGGCATGCCCCAGTTCGTGGATCAAAATCGATACCAACATGCACAACGACCAAAGCAGCAGCAGGGGGAGTTGCCCCGGGCTGCCATCACCCGAACTGAGGAACATGTTGTCGACACCACGGACTAAATAAAATCCAAAAATCAACGCACCAAGCCAAAACGACCAGGCAATTCGGACCGGGAATCCAAATAGCTCGAAACGTAGGTCGTAATCGGATACCGGGGGATCTTGAAGCATCAGGTCTGCAGTGTGGGGAGGATGAACAACGGGGAAATCCAAGGGACGCGTTAGTCTAGCAAGTTGTCGACGTTGCCGGCGTCACCGGTCGCTTGTGTTACCAGTGGCTTGATTGACGCTGGCTTGGCCGGCAGTGGCTTGATTGGCGCTGGTGGCTTGATTGGCGCTGGTGTCGCCGATCGAGTCAGGTGCGTCGATAGAATTGGATGCTGCGGTGGTCAGTGGCAGTCCCATCGCTGTTAGGTTCGCTAGATGGCTTTTCCACGCGATGCGGTGAGGTTCGCCAACAGGGGCTTCGGATTCATTCAAACCGAGCGACAGCACGCGTACGCGGTCGTGACGGACTTGTTTGTCGACCAACGGCATGTCGAGCTCGGTCGAGTGTGCGGATTCCTCCATCGCGATTTGTTGCTCGGTCTTCCAAGCACACGCGATCCGGTGCAGCGCCACCACTCGAAACCAGTGCCACGGTTTTTCCACCAACACGTGATGTTGGCACCAATGCCAATCGAGAAACTTTTCCAGCTCCGCTGGTTGGATCAAGAAACAGCGAACGCATTTCTTGCGTACCGCTTGCCGGTCTTCGCATGTCATCACAAACAGCCACGGTTTGCGAGGAAAGGGCGTCGTCGCTAACAGGCCGGCGATGTGTCCCACGGCATCGTTGAGTAGTTCGAAGCCAAGTGTTCCTTCGGTCTTTAAAATGGGGTCATCCAGCGTCGTTTGTTCCGCAATTTTTTTGACCACGTCCCGCACGGCTTCGTTGTCGTATAGATCATTCAGCGTGGTCTTGGGGGCGACATTGCGAAACAGCAACACCACATCATCGGGATGTCCCGCCACAGGACTCAGGTGGTGCATTTGAAAGATAAAGTCATCCGAATCCCCCGACTGCATCCGCTGTAGTGCATTGAGCCGCCGCCGAAACAACAGAAACCAACTTGCCGCAAACCCGCTTAGAAAGCCCAAGGCTTTGCCAATCAGTTCGGGAACCAAACGCTCCCACTGGAGACTCCAGAACCAGTCCATCACGAATTGCACGTTAGAATCCTGTGGGCTTTAGGGGGGGCAAACCATGTCGGGACGCCATCCTCATTCGGACTGCGTCGGCGATTTGAATGGCACGTCGATGTTGGACGCTGGCGCGGCGGGAGTGTGGCTATGGCCTGGCAAACTTTCGATTCCGACGGCTAGCGCGACTCCGATTAGTAGTGCGGCGGTCAATTTAAAACGGTCGTGGTCGTGAAAGGCAACTTCAGGCAGCAAATCGGCCAAAGAAATGCAGATGAAAAAGCCGGCTGAGATCGCCAACCCCCAGCCCAGGAGCGTGCCGTCGGCCGAAAGCTGCGTTGCACCGATGTAAAACGCGATCGCACCAAGCGGGCAGGCCAACGAGAACGTGAGATTCACCAAACTCTGCTGTGTGGGCGTCCAGCCTCCCTTTTTCATCACCGACGTGATCGCAAACGCGTCCAGCGGTTTGTGCAGCACCACGGCTAGAAACGTCCCCAGCCCGGCCAGCCCTAGCCAAGGGTTATGGTGCGATTCTGCCGTCACGCTGGCGGCAAGCGCCACCCCGTCCATCAACGTGTGCAATCCGAGTCCCAACAGCATGCCGAGCCAACCGATGTCCTTGGCATGGTCATGATGCGAATGCGAATCATGCGAATGGGAACCATGGCCGTGCGAATCATGATCATGAGCGTGGTCATGGTCATGGTCATGGCTGTGATCATGCCCATGATGGGGTTCATCGGGGCCCAATCCGCCGGGCGTTTCGATTGACCCATGCGCATGGGGGTGAAAGGCGCGAAGCAAGATGAACATCGCGATGATGCCTCCCAGTGCCGCACCGCCGGTCATGGCTGCGGATCGCATCAAGTGAAACGCATGCGGCAGCATGTGCAGCATCGCGATTCCCAGCATCAAACCTGCCACAAAACTCATCAACAGCTGAGTTCGCAGGTGCGTCATCCGCATGATCGCCGGCAGCCACCCTCCCGTGACGGATCCGGCAATGATCAAAATGCAGTAAACCGCCAGTAAAGAGCCTGTCATGAATCGTGAGTTTGCGTCGAAATTTGCACATTGAGGGGAAGGAATGCCACAAAGGGTACGCTTTTGCACTGGACCCGCAAGTCGCGGTTCCCCGGAGTCCGTCTTAAATTTTTTGCTCGAAATACTCTGATTCGACGCCGGTGACGGGTATCCTGAACGTGGTGGCGGATCACCACGCTCATCGCGGGCGATGCAAAACGACGGGGCAAAACAACGGGACGGCCCCGTTCTGTTGGGCGTTCACTCGGGCGGGACGTGACGTCCGGGGGACATCGGTAAGAGGGTGGAAAAGGGCAAAACGTCCGAACGTGGTTTTTTTCGAAACACGAACGAGCGAGGTCGCAAATTGAATTCGCCCCCAATCGAATCAAGCCGATTGGCAAAATCGCAGCCACCGCTGAACTTTGCCTCGTCTGCTGCGTCATCTTCGGCCACCGCAGCATCCTCGACGCTGCGGAAACGTCTGCAGCCATGGTTTCTGTCGATCGTGATGCACACGCTGTTGCTGTTGGCGTTGGGGCTGTGGGTGTTTGACAGCTTGGCCGGGGATAACCGGCACCGAATCTGGGCTACCTATCCCAGTGACGATTCAGCGATGGCTGATTTCACCGTCGCCTCGGTCAGTGCTTACGATCCGACCGCATCCGCACCGCCAACCGCCGCAGCCGTGCTCGAGCAACCTGTGGCAACGCGGCTGGACACGCCGGCGGATCTTTCGTCGCTCGAGACGCTCGAAATGTCCGAACCTCCGTCGGCCGCATTGGCGTCGATGGAACTGTTTGAGCGAAGTGGGAAATGGGGCGAAGAAGTTCGAGCAGCAGAAGCAACAAAAAAATTATCGGATCTCACCCGCCCCGCGTCCGGAGCCGACGCGTTAGTGGCTGTCGCCGGAATCGGCCAGGCTGGCGAGGTGGTGACCGGTGCCATCCGTAGCGAATTGGAACAAGACAACACGTTGGTCGTGTGGCTATTTGACGCATCGGCAAGTTTGACCCAGAAGCGAAACCTGATGGCGATGCACGCCGAATCGTTTTACAAGTCGATCGAGGCATTCAATACAAAGCGACGCGACAAAGATGAGGGTGACAACACGCTGTTCAGCAGCGTGATTGCGTTTGGGCAAAATTGGCGAGAAATCTTGCGTCCGACTCATGTGGGAGCACGTGCGATTTCCGCGATGACCAAGGTTCCGATTGACACCACCGGTGACGAAAATGTGATGTCGGCGGTCACGCAAGCGGTGCGACTGTACCGCGAACAACGCAAACGCCAAGAGCGCATCATCATCGTGATCCTGACGGATGAATCGGGTGACGATACGCTGCAACTCGAAGACACGATCCAGTACTGCCGCAGCGCCGGAGTCGCGGTGCACGTGATCGGTCCCAATGCGGTCATGGGATGCGAACGAGGATCGCAACTGTGTCAGGTTCCTAGCGGCGGTCGAGAGTACGCGTTTTGGTTGCCGGTCAAAAAGGGGCCGGAAACTTCGCTGCCCGAACGCTTCCTGGTTCCCTATTGGCACGAATCGGCTCTTCCTCTGTGGCAACAATCCGGCGCTAGCGTGGCGGCAAACACGCCCTGGTACGGTGGCCCATATCGCGAACGATTGCACTCGGGGTTTGGACCGTTTGCCTTGACACGGTTGGCACTGCAAACCGGCGGTTCGTTCACGATGCTTGACGAAGACGGTACTCGCAGCATCGGTTCGTGGGCGAATCGTACCGACTATTTGCCCGATTATGCTTCGGTCCATCAGTATGTTCAGTCGCTACAAGATCATCCGGTGCGTCAATTTGTTGTCGATGCCGCGACGCTTAGTTATCAGCAGGCTGAATTGTTTGTGCCGCCACGGATGACGTTTCTTGGTCAGCGTGATGTGGTCTATCCCTATGCGGTCTTGCATCCTTACGTTGTGCCGGCCACGTTTCGCAGTCAATTGACACGTGCGCTGCGGATCGAACGGGCTCGGATTGAAAAGGCCAGCGCGGCGCTACAGTCGTTGATCGTGCGTATGGAGGACACGTCCGTGCCGTGGCAAGATGAAACCTCACCACGCTGGCAAGCCTCGTTCGATTTAACCAAAGGACGTGTGTATGCCACGCAAGCACGTTATCGCGAGTACTTGGCGGCGACCGAGAACGTGACTGAGACGTTGTCGCTCGAGACGAATGAGATCACGCTGTTGCCGGATGCTCAATTGCGAACATCCGAGTCCCGGTATTGGGTCGATACGGCGGTTCATTCGCTAAACAAATGCATCGACGAACATCCCGGCACGCCCTGGCCCTATCTGGCGCAGTGGGAACTTGACGTTCCGGTGGGATTGCGGATCCAGCCCGCGGTCATTCCTCGTCCACCCCCGCCACCTCCGCGGCCACCGGGTGGTCCTAGCTTCTCGACGAAATCGTCGTCAGGGTCGTCGTTTTCGTTTCCTCGTTTGTAGCGGCCTCGTAGTGGATCCTTGCTAACGATCCCGCTTGGCGGATTTTTGGCGACACTGACTACTGCGAGTTCCAGCTACGGTTGTGACAACACCTTGTCAAAGAACTCGATCATCGCCTTGCTGGTTTGAGGGTTCATGAACGTGATCAAATGGCCTTGTCCGGCAATGGTCGTCAAGTCGCAGAGGACGCCAACGGCTTGCGCTCGTTCGCGAAACCGCAGGCTATTTTGGATCGGAACGATTGAATCGGCTTCCCCGTGGATCAGATGAACCGGCGGGTCCTCGGCCGAGACGTGTGCGGTCGGTGACGCCGCTTCGTACACACCGGGTTTTTCGCTGCGAGAGCCTCCAAGAAAATAGGCCAATCCGGTGTTCTCGGGCGGCAGATTACGAAAGTCGCATGGGGGGCCTCCGACACAGACGGCTTGGATCGTCGGCAGTTTTTGCCATCGTTCGTCGTCCGCAGCCCACTCGCTCGACGCCAACTTGGTTTCCATCGGTTCGTCGCCGAGCACCGAAACCAGCAGCGACAAGTGGCCGCCTGCCGAGTAACCAAACAGCCCGATACGACGGAGGTCGAGTGAAAAACGAGCGGCATTCTCTTGGGCCCACACCAGCGCTTCGCGAACATCATCGACCTGCGAGGGAAATTTGTAGCGAGGAGCCAAGCGATAGTTGATGTTGATGGTCGCGTAACCATGTTCGGCCAAGAAACGCGCGTAGCCTTCGATCGTCCATTTGTCGCCACTCATCCACGCACCGCCGTGGACGATCACCACGGTGGGAAATCCGCCAGGGGGCGGTTCGGCACCGCCGGGAAGGATGACGTCGCAAAGCCCCGCATGGTCCTCTCGCTGAGAGTAGCGTTGGTTCGCAAACTTCCGCGGCTCGGCGGCCTTTTCCACCGCAACCGCCTTGTCTACCACAGCCGCCTTGTCGTCCATGTGATCCGCTGGATGAAGTGCGGGCGGCGAGGCCGATTTATCGCGTTCGCCAGCATTCGTGGGGGGGGCGGCGTGCAGAGGGCCCGCGGCGGCCAACGCACATAACGCGACCCACGCCCTCACCATCCCGGGCGAGGCAATACCTCGCGAGGCGATACCACCGCGCGAAGCGATACCGGGCGAGCCGGATTGTGTAGCAAGGCGGTCGAGTGACGGGAAACGGTCAAAATAGTGCATCAATCGTCCTTTAAACGCCCACTGCAATAGAATTCAGGTAGGCCAACAATTCCGTCCCACTGCAAAAATGGGGCGGTGGGAGCGTTGCGTTGACAATCGTATAATACGTTCCCTGTCGACCCTGTTTAGTCGTCTTACTCGTACAAAGTTCAATATGGCCATCGAGCTCAACACCGTTCCCGAAGCGGTAGAAGCCATTCGCCGAGGCGAAGTGGTGATCGTTGTGGATGCGGAAGATCGCGAAAATGAAGGCGATTTCATCTGCGCTGCTGAAAAAGCAACGCCCGAAACCATTAATTTTATGCTCTCAGGCCGCGGCCAATTGTGCGTGTCGGTGTTGCCCGAAGTCTGTAAGCGGTTGGAGCTGGCGCCCATTGTCGCGCTGAACGATGCCCCCCTGAAAACGGCGTTTATGACCCCCGTTGATATTCGCACTGCGAAAACAGGGATCACCGCGCGGGAAAAAAGTGACACGATCCTGCGGATGACCGCCGACGATTGCACGGCGGCCGAATTTGTCCGACCTGGACACGTATATCCGCTGTTGGCCAAAGAAGGGGGCGTGCTTCGCCGTGCCGGACACACAGAAGCCTCGGTCGATCTAGCTCGCATGGCTGGTTTGCGTCCCGCTGGGGTGCTTTGCGAAGTGCTTGATGAAACCGGAGACCGCGCGTCGCGAGATTCGCTGTCGGCAATCGCTCAAAAGAACAATCTGAAAATCATCAGTATCGAACAGCTGATCGCCCATCGACGCGTCAGCGAAAAACTGATCAGCCGCGCGGCCGAAGCCGAGTTGCCCACCCGATACGGCAGCTTCAAGATCATCGTCTACGCGGTCCAGTACGAAGACCAGCAACCGATCGCATTGGTTTATGGCGATTTGAACGATGACCAAGGCGGCACTGCAGAGGCGCCGTTGGTGCGGATGCACAGCAGTTGCTTTACCGGTGACTTGATCGCGTCGCTGCGCTGTGATTGTGGTGACCAATTGCAGATGGCGCTCGAAACGATCAGCAAAGAAGGCCGAGGGACGTTGGTTTATTTGCCGCAAGAGGGACGCGGGATCGGATTGGCTCAGAAAATTCGGGCTTACGCGTTGCAGGACAACGGCATGGACACGGTCGAAGCCAACCACGCGCTCGGTTTCAAAGCCGACATGCGTGACTATGGAATCGGCTTGCAAATCTTGAAGGATCTGGGGCTCAGCGAAGTTCGATTGTTGACCAACAATCCGAAAAAGACCGAAGCGTTCAACCTGCGTGGTTTCGATCTGCGTGTGGTCGATCAAGTTCCGATCGTATCGGCGGTCAACGAGCACAACCAAAGGTACCTCAGTACCAAACGCGAAAAACTTGGTCACAAGTTACCGAATCTCTAAGGCGTCGCGACGCCTTCGCTTCCCTCCCCCTTCTTCTCGATCCGACTCGACGACGCCGATAGCTCTCAGCATGAAAGACTCCCACTCGGAATTTAGGCCCGCTCGTGTCGCGATTCTGGGCGTGGGGCTGCTTGGCGGCAGCGTGGCTCGCGCGATCCGTCAATCGATCCCTGACGTGCATGTCATCGGTATCGTTCGTTCTGCTGAAAAAGGCCAGCGGTGGGTCGATCAGGGAGTGGTCGATTCGGTGACCGAATCGGTCGCCGACGCGTGCGTTGACGTCGACGTCGTTGTGGTGGCGACGCCCGTGGACAAGGTCGCTGAAAAGGTGATCGCGGTTGCCCAGGCGTCCAAGCCACAGTGTTTGATCACCGACGTCGGCAGCACCAAGCGAACGATCGTCAATTCCGTTAGCCAGTGTCCCGCTGCGGTTGCCAAGTTTGTTGCGGCTCATCCGATCGCCGGAAGCGAAAAAACGGGGGCCGAGCATGCCACGGCGAACTTGTTTGTCGGCAAAGTGATCGTGCTGACCCCCAGCGAGCAAACGCCCACGAATTTGCTCAAGCGAGCGGAGCAGTTTTGGCGGTTGACCGGCGGACGCATCGTCACGCTCAGCCCCGAGGATCACGATACCCACTTGGCCGCAGTTAGCCACGTTCCCCACCTGGCATCGTCGGCCGTGGCCAAATTGGTTTGTGATCAATCAGCGGATCTGGTGGGCAGCGGGTGGACCGATATCACTCGTGTTGCCGCGGGGGATCCCGCGATGTGGTTGGCGATTTGTCAAGAAAATCGGCCTGCGATTGAGGAACAACTTCGCCGCTTGGCCGGATCGATCGACGAGGTCCGCCAATGGATGCACACGCACGACGACGAGAGTCTGCTGCGATGGTTGACCGAGGCAAAAACGATTCGAGATTCGTTTTGACTCCGCTTGGGCGTGACAAAAACGCCATACCGCACCCGCAAATTTCGCGTTCTGCGATGTTTGCCAGCGATCGCTTCATGGATTTCCGCAGATACCGAGGCCCCCGGGGCTATGGAATTTAGCGCCGTTGGCGTAAAAAACGGGGGCGTCGACTTCGTCAACGATCCAAACGCTGACCTTCAGCGAATAAACTTCACTTCGAAATTTTGAAATACTGGAAACGCAACCATGCCGCTTTGGCAAATTGATATTTATCCGGCCGAAGGTCAAGTCGATCGTGAAGCCGCGCGAACCCAAGAAGAAATTCACGAACTTGGGCTGCATGACCATTTGGATGTCGATTGTGCTCGCAGTTTCTTGATCCAAGGCGACTTCGGTCATGACCAAGCGGTCCAGCTTGCCAACACGCTGTTGGTCGACGCGGTCACCGAACGCTCGGTCGTCGCGATTGCCGGCCAGGATGAATTGAACGAGCCACCCGGCGATAGTTTGACACTCGTCAACGTGCTTCCTAAACCGGGCGTGATGGACCCGGTAGCCGCCAGTACGATTGCCGCGGCCAAGGACATCGGATTCAACGTCGATGCCGTGCGGACGCTTCGCAAATTCTGGATCAGCGACGTCGACGAACCGGTGCTCGATGCGATTTGCCGCCGAGCGCTGTCGAACGACTCGGTCGAGCAGGTTGTCGTGGGTCCGCTCGAAATGGACCAATTGGATGTCGGATCGGCAGGCCAATTCGAATTGAAAACGATTCCGATTCGGAAACTCACCGATGCGGAACTCGAAACGCTTTCCAAAGAAGGCCAGTTGTATTTGACGCTGGTCGAGATGCAGACGATTCGCGATCACTTTGAATCGATCGGTCGTGATCCAACCGACATCGAACTGGAGACGGTCGCGCAAACGTGGTCCGAACACTGCAGCCACAAAACGCTGGCCGGGCGTATCCACTATCGCGGCCCCGGTGCCGATGGGACTCCCGAAGCGGACGAGCGTCAGTACGACAACATGCTCAAAGAAACGATCTTTGCCGCCACGCAAACGATCCGCAAAACGCTCGGCGACAACGATTGGTGCGTCAGCGTGTTCAAGGACAACGCCGGTGTCGTCACGTTCGATGACGAGTACCACGTTTGTTTCAAAGTCGAAACGCATAATCACCCGTCTGCACTGGAGCCCTACGGTGGTGCGAACACGGGACTTGGCGGCGTGATCCGTGACCCGATGGGCACCGGGATGGGAGCCAAGCCGGTTTGCAATACTGACGTCTTCTGTTTCGCTCCGCCCGACACCGATCCCACCGGTCTGCCGCCTGGCGTGCTGCATCCTCGCCGAGTGATGAAAGGCGTTGTCTCGGGCGTGCGTGACTACGGCAATCGAATGGGCATCCCGACCGTCAACGGCGCCGTTTACTTTGACCGCCGTTATCTGGGCAATCCGCTGGTGTATTGCGGAAACGTCGGCATCATTCCTGTCGGGATGGAAGAGAAAGAAGTCCAGCCTGATGATTTGATTGTCGCCATCGGTGGACGCACCGGTCGCGATGGTATTCACGGGGCGACGTTCAGTTCAGCGGAATTGACCAGCGAATCCGAATCGCTTTCCGGCGGTGCCGTGCAAATCGGCAACGCGATCACCGAAAAGATGGTGCTCGACGTTCTGATGCAAGCTCGTGACCGCGGGCTCTATAACGCCGTGACCGATTGTGGGGCGGGCGGTTTTTCGAGTGCCGTGGGCGAGATGGGCGAAAAGCTCGGCGCCGAAGTCTGGCTCGAAAAAGCACCACTGAAATACGAAGGTCTCAGCTATACCGAAATCTGGATCTCTGAAGCACAAGAGCGAATGGTGTTGTCGGTACCGCAAGACTCGTGGGACGAACTTCGCGAGCTTTGTGAAAGCGAAGGCGTCGAGGCGGCGATCCTGGGACGATTTGCACCCACTGGGCGTTTGCAACTGACCTATCACGGCAACGTTGTCGGCGATGTTTCGATGGAATTTTTGCACGACGGTCGACCGCCGATCATTCGCGACGCGGTCTATCATCCCGCACCAACGACAAAGGCCGAATTGCCTTCGCTGGACGACGCTGGTCATCGCGACGTGCTTTTGAAGATCATGGGCAGCCTGAATGTCGCCAGCAAGCACTGGATCATCCGCCAATACGATCACGAAGTCCAAGCGGGCAGCGTCGTCAAACCGTTGGTCGGCCCGATGTGCGACGGTCCCAGCGACGCGGCGGTGGTCAAACCACGACTGGAAAGTCGTCGTGGCTTGGTGATCTCGTGTGGCATGAATCCTCACTATGGTGATTTTGACACCTATCACATGGCCACCTCGGCGATCGATGAAGCGATGCGAAACGCAGTGGCGGTCGGTGCCGATCCGGCCAAGATCGCGATTCTCGATAACTTCTGCTGGGGATACACCGATCGCTCCGAAACACTCGGTTCGCTGGTCCGCGCCGCGATCGCGTGCCAGGACATGGCCGTTACGCTGGGCACGCCATTTGTCAGCGGCAAAGACAGCTTGAACAACGAGTTCAGCTACAACGACGCCGACGGCAACCGTCAAACCATCGCGATCCCGCCTAGTTTGTTGATCAGTGCGATGGGGCAAATTGACGATGTCGCCAAAGCGGTCACGATGGACGCCAAGGCGGCGGGCAACGCCGTCTTCCTGGTTGGTGAAACCAAATCGGAACTCGGCGGGTCGCACTTGCTGCTGTCGCTCGGTTTGGATGGCGGACAAGTTCCCACAGTCGATGCGGCGAAAGCCAAAAACACCTTTGCCGCGGTCCATCAAGCGATCAACAAGCGGTTGATCCGCGCTTGCCATGATTTGAGCGAGGGCGGTTTGGCCGTCGCCGCGACCGAAATGGCGATGGCTGGTGGGTTGGGCATGAGTCTGAATATCGACGCGATCTGTAAGGCATCAGGATTGTCGGCGACCGAGGTGATGTTCAGCGAGTCGAACACCCGCTTCTTGTGCGAAGTGCCAAGCAACCAAGCGGACGCATTTGCCGAACTGTTTGCAAAATCGGCTGTAACCGCGACACGGCTTGGTACAATGGACGACTCCGGCAAACTGGAGATCATGACCGATGCCGGATCGGTGCTTAGCGTAGCGCTGGCCGATGCCAAAGCCGCGTGGCTCAAACCACTGAACTGGTAATCCCGCCTTTCCTGTCAAAGTCCCCACCGCATTGCAGACGACGAAACCACAATGATTTCAGCGATCGAAAGAGCCGCATACACCGTTGTTGTCTCGCGAGGCCAATCGCGGAACCCGCAAAAGCGGGCGATCGAACAGCAACTTGCCGACGCGGCCGCGAAAATCGACGGCGTCGACGTGTTGGTCGTTCCTCACCTGTACGATTTGCCGAAAACGAGCGAGTCGTATCAGCAGTTGTCGCAGATCGAGGGCGATTTGATCGTCTTTTCGTGGATCTATTCGCGTGCGGCCCACTGGGTTCTCGATCGCAACGGCGTCCGCGGCCAATTGGTCGAAACGGAACTGGGCGAGTCGCATGCGGATGAGTCGGATGATGAAGCCCAACAGGCCGTCAACGGGCAAGCGAGTGATGCGGAGGACACCGACGACGGCGTCGACCGCGTCGCGACCTTGTATCCGCGACCGGACCGCAAGATCCACTGTATCGGCTTGAAACTCGCAGGCGATGCCGAGCCGTATCTCAACGAGCTAAAGCGGATTGTGGGTCAACCGACCACGGATGAATCGTCCCCACAAAGCTTGCCGATCATCGGCGGAAAATTGGTCGAGGTGGAAGAACAGACATCGCGGCGTTGGTATCCCGTGATCGACTTCAGCCGCTGTACGAACTGTATGGAGTGTGTCGACTTTTGTTTGTTCGGCGTTTACGGTGTCGATGCCGCCGAGACGATTTTGGTGGAACAGCCCGACAATTGCCGCAAGGGTTGTCCTGCGTGCAGCCGCGTCTGTCCCGAGAACGCGATCATTTTTCCTCAGCACAAGGCGCCTGCGATCGCCGGTGCCCAAGTCGAAGGTGACGAAGGCTTCAAGATTGACTTGTCGCAATTGTTCGGTGCTCCCGCTGGCAGCGACGATCCGATCGCAACTGCCGCTCGTGAACGCGACGAGCAGTTGTTATTGGCAGGCCGTGACACCGTTGGCATCGACGACCAATTGCTCAAACGTCAACAGCAACACGCCGCCAAGCCGAAAGACCAACTCGACCGCCTGATCGATTCCTTGGACGACTTCGATCTGTAGCGTTTGGGATTGTCGCTTTCTCCTCTCTGCAACGCTGGGGTACTGATCGGAGATAACTTCGTCATTCGAGTTTTGTGACAAATCACTCGGGTGAAGTGGTTTCTCTGTAGTGGACGAGGCAACGAGTCCCGTCGTGCCACTGAGCCCACGGACGACTGTTGCCCCGACGGAGACGTGGTTGTAATGAAATCGCGTATTGAGGGATCTTTAGCAAGATCCACTACGGGAATGGAGGTGGTGAACCTCTGGCGAGGTCCATAAGGACGATTGGATACGCGGGATCGGATGGCGGTTAATTTGCGCCGCGGCGATCAGGGCGATAACCGGTGCTCTTGCGGTCGCGGCGTTTCTTCTTGCTGCCCTTCTTCTGCTCGCCGCCGCCCGTTGCACCTGGCTTGGCAATCGTGTGCACGTAGTCGCCTCGGAACCGTTTGTTGGCGTCTTGACGCCGCGCTCGGATCGCTTCTTGCGGAGGTTTCGAGGGGATCAATCCATCGCAACCGTCGCTGATCAAATCGGTCCGCCCCACCGATCGCAACGCCTCGCGGACTTCGAAATAATTCTCGGGCTTGAAGAACTGCATCAACGCCCGCTGCATCTTCCGCTCTTTCATCGCCTTGGCAATGTAAACCGGCTTCTTGGTGAACGGGTCCAATTCGGTGTAGTACATCGTCGTCGCAATGTCCAACGGCGCAGGAATAAAGTCTTGCACCGCGTCCGGTTTGTAACCGTTACGCTTTAAGAATAATGCCAACTCGATCATCGCTCGCACGTCGCTGCCAGGATGCGACGCGATGAAATAGGGGACAATGAACTGCTTCTTGCCGACCCGTTTCGATTCCTCTTTGAAGATGTCCGTAAAGTGTTCAAAGTCGTCATTCTTGGGCTTCCGCATCTTGTTTAGCACGCCGGCGTCGACATGCTCCGGTGCCACCTTGAGCTTGCCGCCGACGTGATGCGCGGTCAACTCCTTCAAGTACTCGGGCGAGGTGCGGGCCAAGTCCATGCGGATTCCGCTGGCGACCAACACCTTCTTGATCCCAGGCAGATTGCGAGATTCTCGCATCAATTCAATCACCGGTGTGTGATCGACGCCCAGCAATTTGCAGATCTTGGGATGCACACATGATTGACGGCGACAAACCGCTTCGACCTCAGGTTTTGTGCAGTTCATCTGGTACATGTTCGCGGTCGGACCGCCGATGTCGCTGACCACCCCTTTGAACGATTTGTCCTCGGTCATCTTTGCGATCTCGCCAAGGATCGATTCTTTGCTGCGTGATTGAATGATCCGGCCCTGGTGCGCCGTGATCGAACAAAACGTGCAGCCCCCGAAACAACCACGCATGATCGTGACCGAGTTCTTGATCATCTCGTACGCAGGAATTGGTTCCTTGTAACTTGGATGAGGACGTCGGGTGTATGGCAGTCCGTAGATTTGATCCATCGCCGCTTCCGAGATCGGTTGTTGCGGGACGTTGCAGACCACCGTTTGTGTACCGTGCTGCTGGACCAGCGGTCGCGCGTTGTGCGGATTGGTTTCGTTGTGGATGATACGCGTCGCCTCGGCAAACGCCACCTTATCGCGAGTGACCTCGTCAAAACTAGGCAACGTCAATGCATCTTGGGGGACCGCGTCCGATTCTGACGCGCCAAGTGCATAAGCTACCCCGAGCATATTCCGCAGCGACTTGACGTCTTCGCCGGCATCGAGTCGTTTGGCAATCTCGACAATCGCGTTTTCGCCCATGCCGAAGGCAACCAAGTCGGCTTTGCTGTCCAACAAGATCGATCGTTTGACCTTGTCGCTCCAGTAGTCGTAGTGGGCTAAGCGGCGCAGCGAGGCTTCGACGCCGCCCGCGATCACCGGCACGCCTTTGTAGGCTTCACGAGCGCGTTGGCAATACGACAACGTCGCGCGATCGGGTCGCAAGCCGATCTTTCCGCCGGGCGAATAGGCGTCGTCGTTACGAACCTTCTTGTTCGCGGTGTAGTGGTTGATCATCGAGTCCATGTTTCCGGCGCTGATGCCGAAGAACAAACGTGGACGACCAAACGTGGTCCATGGTTCGCACGATCGCCAATCAGGTTGGCTGACGATGCCGACGCGAAAACCGGCTGCCTCGAGCGTGCGGCCGAGAATGGCCATCGCAAAGCTGGGGTGGTCGATGTACGCATCGCCGGTGACAAAGACAATGTCCAGTTCGTCCCAGCCACGTTCGCGAGCCTCTTTCATGCTCATCGGCAACGGACGCGCAGCGACGGGGCCCGTCGGAACACGGCCTCCTGCGGCCAAATCCGACAAGTAGTCGCGTGACATCGCAGGAGCGGGCGGGTTGCTGCTGGAGTGATCAATAACCGGTAACTGCATCAAAAAAGCTGATTGATTAGAGTGCGGGGTCGTTACGAGCGGGACACGAGGGCGATGGCCGAGCCCTTTGGGGGCAATGGCACGGTCAGCCCGAGCCGACGGACGTCGTCGCACTCATTGTAGGGCGAAACCCCCAATCCGATAGCGATAATCTTTGATCCACGCGATCTGGCGCCGCGAAACGAGCAAATGACAAGATTTTGAGTCCTGGGGGGTGGCTGCTCCGCTCGCCAAGAGTCCGGTTGTGCCGCTTGGGGCGAATGAGCCGTGGGGGGGGACGGGGTCATTGTTTCGGTTCACCGAATAAATGAGCGAAAAAGGAGCAATGTTGCTAAAGCGGAAGCTAGCGTTTGCATGACACGGTGGGGCACCGTGTAGACACAGGGCAACCGGTGTCTGAACTCGTTTGTATTTTGAGTGTTCTGATGACCACTACCGAACCATCCATGCCAATTATCGATCGCGAGCAATTGATCCAGCGAATGATGGGAAGTGCAGAGATGGCAAAACGGATGCTTAGTCGATTTGTTGAGACGTCGCGAAACGAATGCGACCTGATCGAATCCACGGTTCGGATGGGAGACAAAAGTTCATTGGCCTCGCTGGCCCATCGACACAAAGGAACGGCTCAAACCATGGCGTCCGCTCGCGTGGCTCAAGTGGCTGCGGCGCTCGAAACACGAGCACATTGTGATGAAACCTCGGAATTACTCGCGATGGTTGACGAACTGCGCTCACTGCATGGCGAGGTCCGAAATTTTTTGCATGACGAGTTTTCGGAGAGCGTTCCTGCGGTCCGTGGAGAACAGAAATGACCATGAAATTAACTAGCAAGACGACTCATATCTTGGTCGTCGATGACGATCCGATCGCCGCCGAAACGCTGCGTCATGCGCTGTCGTATTTCGGATACTCCACCGCCGTCGCCTCCGACGGGGTCGAGGCGCTGCGGTACGTTCGTACCGGCAAGTATCGAATGGTGATCTCGGACGTCGAAATGCCCAACATGAACGGCATCGATTTGTGCCGCGAGATTCGTTCTCGCAATTCGTGTGACTACACCTACGTCATCTTGTTAACAGGACGTTGCGATACCGAAAGTGTGGTCGAAGGGCTCGATGCCGGCGCCGATGACTACATTGCCAAACCCTTTAGTCCGAGCGAAATGTTGATGCGAATTCGCGCGGGCGAGCGGCTATTGCTGCAGGAAAGCCGCGAATTGATGATTTTTGCGCTCGCCAAGTTGGCCGACAGCCGTGACAACGAAACCGGCAGCCACCTCGAGCGAATCCGCGAATATTGCCGATTGCTATGCGTCGAACTTTCCACGTGGCCCAAGTTCCAAGAAACCATCGACGGGATTTACATTCAATCGATCTACGAAACCAGCCCGCTGCATGACATCGGCAAAGTGGGGATCCCTGACCGCATTTTGCTGAAACCGGGAAAGTTGACGCCCGAAGAATTTGCGATCATGACCCAACACGCAAAGATTGGGGGCGATACGCTGCGTTCGGTTGTCGACGCACATCCCGAATCGACCGTATTGCAGATGGCTTATCAAATTGCGATGACGCATCACGAGCGATGGGACGGAAGCGGTTATCCCAACGGTTTGGCGGGCGAGCAGATTCCGCTTTGCGGCCGGATCGTCGCCGTCGCCGATGTGTATGACGCTTTGACCAGCGAACGTGTTTACAAGCCAGCGTTTTCCCACGACAAGGCCGTCGAAGTGATCAAGGAAGGTTCAGGATCGCATTTTGATCCCGACATGGTCACCGCCTTCCTGAAACTTGAGGACGAGTTTGCCAAGATCAAAGAAAACCTGAATGATTCTCTGGAAACCGAAGATTCCGAGTTTCTGCCGTTGATCAAGACATCGTCCACGCCATCGTGGGCGTTACAGATTAACTAACCCGAACCACCCACAATGACGAGCCCTCAAATCGGCTTATCACGCCGATTCGTGACAGACCGAACAACCCCACCGACCGATTAGATCCCAATAGTCGTTGTGCGTAGCAGAATCGCCACGCGTCAATTGATGGGGCTGAAATAATCAAGGACGATTGGGGGCATCCAAGTGAAGATTCGGAATCGGCGTGCGCGGCAAACGCATTTGTCAAAAAAGTGGTGGGCAATTCCATTGTTCGCCGCGCTGTTTGCGGCTCCCGCGGACGCGGCGGGGACGATTAGTAACGCGTTGTCCGCACGCGAAGCAGGACGCGGCGGAACCAATCTCGGCTTTGGTGACAACGGCGTGATCTTGCACGACAACGCAGCCGGGATGCTAGGTCTGGTTGGCGACGGCTGCTGTGATTCGTCATACCTTGATATCGGCGGTGTCGCACTGTTTACGGACTTGTCCTACTCGGACGACGATAACCCCACCACCGATGCGGCCGACAATCCGACCGGGCTCGGCTACTTCATGATGGCTCGTCGCTGGAACGAAGACATTGTGTTGGGCTTTGGTGCGTTTGCCCCAGCGGGATTTGCATCAGACTACGATTTGCAAGGTCCGGCGACGCTGCCCGGCAATCATACCTACAAATCCTTTGGCGCGCTGGTTCGCATCTTGCCCGGTATCTCGGTTCGCATGACCGAGCGCTGGACCGTCGGGGCCACGCTTGGCACGGCGGTAAGTCACGTCGAAATCGAAGGCCCTTATTACTTGAATTCCGGACCGCTACGTGGCACACCCACGATATTGGATATCCAAGCCACCGGGGCGGCCCTCTCTTGGTCGTGCGGATCTCAGTACGCTTTGACTGATCGCACGACGATCGGCGTGAACTATCAGAGCAAAAATGAATTCGAAGCCGATGGCAAAGCGGCGGTCGACATCACGCCACTGGGACGCAGCTACTATGACGTCGAGTTTGGCTTGACGTGGGCTCAATCGGTTGGCATCGGGATCATGCACCAAGTCGATTCTTGTCAACGGATCGGGTTGGATTTCGAATGGGAAGATTGGTCCAGTGCCTATGACAACGCGAATCTTGTCTTCACCAATCCAACCAATCCCGTTTTCGAGAGCGTCGCAGGCCCCAAGATCGACGAAGTTTTTCCCTTGCAGTGGAAAAATGCCTTGATCGTCAGCGCGGGATACGAACGCGACCTAGATGATCATCGAACCGTTCGGCTGGGATATCGTTATCAAGACAATCCGATTCCCGCGGCGACCACGTCCACCTACCTGCAAACCACGCTACAGCACCACTTTTCAGCAGGTTATGGATTCAAGCACAGTGGATGGGAAATCGATACCGCATATCAATTTGCGTTTGCACCGGACGTGCACACCGGGACAAGTACTTATCCCGGTGGTGATTTTTCCAATGCCACCGTCTCGACGCAAACGCACATGGTGTTTGTCAGTGCGATGCGTCGATTCTAGTCATTGGCATTGGCGTTGCCGAAGCCTGTTTAGCGTTTGGTCATTTCCATGACCACAACGTTTTCGTTGACTTCGGCGACGACCCGGATCTCTTCGACCGTGGATTGCACGATCTTGTCGGCCAATTTCAACATATCGCCGCGGCTGCGATAAATCAGATGCCAATCCATGAACATTTCCATGTAGCCAACGTCGCGAATTTCAGGCAAGAAGTTCGCGATCACCAGCTTTCCACCGGGACGGACACAATCGAATAGATTGGCGGTCAAACGCATCCCGGTCGAATCGGCCAAGTAATCGTACAGCCCCGTGGTGTAGATCAAATCGAACGAACCGAGATCGAGGTTGCCGGTCAACATTTGGCGAATGTTGGCGGTCACAGGATCGATCCCAAAGCGTCCGTAACTGTTCTTGATCTCTTCGAGACTTTCGGCGTCGGCGTCCATCGCGACAAACCGATCGAAGCGATTGCGACGGACGGCCAACGACAAACTGGCTTCGCGAAGATGCCCCGCCGCGACGGCCAACACGTCTTGGCCGCTTTGTTTGCGAGCCATTTTGTCCAGCAATTCGGCAACATAACAGCGTCGTTCACGTACGCCGGCCGATGCCGGTGCGGCGGTGGTGTAGTTAAACACGGCGGAACCGACATGGGTTGCTTCAGGACGCTCCCAATCCTCTTCGCGGCCGTAGATGTAATCCATCATCACCGCGTCGCCCGCATACCCACGCGGCTTGTTGAACGCTCGCGATGTGAAAGGGTCTTGATGCACCAATTGGCAAACGGGATGGGCTCGCCCGACTTTGATGAATTCGGCCCATTGGTCTTTGGACGATTCATGACGGATGTCACGCAGCTCGTGAAACAAGACGTCCACGGCGTCTTCGATCGCGTCGCTGTCCGATGAGGGCGACGCCAACACCGAGTTGACGTGATCCAATAAGGTTTTCAGATAAGCGACACTGCTTTTCTGAGGAGACGAGATTGTCTCGCTTTTGATCCGAGTCGAGTTTACCACGTCCGATGGTCGGACATGTCTACGAAAATCCTGTGACATCACGTTCATGATGCGTTTGCCCCTACGAAGAAAAAAGAGAATAGTCAGCGATCCGATGAGTTGGATGAACACTGCAAGTTCAAAACATAATCGTGTCGCCAACAGGTTGCGAGCAATATTCCATAGCTGCGGCAACTGTCAAGTTGATGCAAGGTGTTGTTCGTCGTCGGCGTCGCAAAGGGACACGTTCCGGTTGTAACGCCCAGTGAAGCTGGTTGGTGCGCCGCGCAAATTGCAATTTCTTACGTGTTTTGTTAACAAACAACTCTATTGACTGACCGCTATGACCGTCAGAACAAGCCAAGCGGGTGGGCGCATTCTTGCGCGTCGGATGCGCTTTGGCATGCCCTTGAGGCCTGCTGTAGAAGGGGTCGGTGTCCCTGCGAATTATGCTGAAAAAAAGTTCTATTTTGGCTGTAAAGGCCGCTTGTACTCGGATTGTGATCTAGGCTTCGGCAGGACGCGGCGCAAACATCCCGCATTCGCTTCGCAAACGCTTTCATCGGAATCCGTTTTTTGGGGGGCGTGGTTACTCAGCAGTGACTAAGCGCTACTGCAAAACAAAACGTTTCGCTTCCACAAGACGATTCACGCCCTCCTTTTCAGGGCGACCGCTACAGACGTCATCGTCATCACGCTCGGCATCGCCGAAGCAACGCCATAACCAACATCACGCAAATGAACACTGTTCCGATTCCTCTGCCCGAATTAAGCAACTATGCGGCAATCCAAGCCGTAGAGGATCATGGGTTCGTGAAGAGTTGTCGTGTGCAGTCGTATGCGCTAGGAGAAAACTTTCTGGCCGAGTGGATCGACGCCAAGGAAGCTGATGCTGAGCGGTTTGCGTCGCTTCGTTTGGAGTGGCAAAACAATGTTCGCGAGCAACCGATGGGGAGTCTGAAACAGCGTGAATTTCACGATCATCCCCGTCGCTTGGTTCGTGTGATTGATGTGCCGCGAGGACGCCCCTTGCAGCAGCATCTTGCCGGGCGTCGGTTCGAACTGCAGGAAACACTACAAAACGCAATCTCATTGACGAAGTGTCTCGAAGATTGGCATCGGATGTCGCGTGTCCACGGCTGGCTCAGCCCGCAAAACGTGTTTTGTGATCCACAAAATCAAGTGGAACTGCGTGACGTGTCGGTGTTAAGCGTGCATGCCCAACAAGACATCCTCGCCTTTCCGGTCGAGGAACTTGTGTTCATTTCGCCTGAATCAAGTGGCCTGCTGTCGCGAAAAGTTTGTCCCGCATCGGATTTGTACTCGGTCGGTGCGATTCTCTTCAGCATGTTGTCGGGGCGCGCCCCGATCGAAGCGAACAACGCGAGCGACTACTTCGATTATCAATTGTGTCTCGAACCACCACGCCTGCGTGAACTCGGATTGCAAGTGCCCGCGGCGGTGGACGATATGGTCGCCCGTTTATTACGGCGTGACCCGCGGGATCGTTACGAGACCGCGGCGGGTTTGCTATACGATTTGCAATCGATCGCCCAGCGACACACCACTCCATCCACAGCGACCAAGACGTTTGCGATCGGCACGCGTGATGTTCGTCCTGAATTGGCCGAAGCCTCCTTGGTCGGCCGCGACGAAGAACTGGAAACGATCCAGAAATCCATGGCGGCGTTACAGTCCGGGCAAGCTCAGTTGCATGCGATTACGGGAGCTGAAATCGCCCATCGACGCGCATTTGCTGACGAAGTGCTGCTGCGGGCGAAAGCCGAAGGGTTGTTTGTGTTTCGTGGTGGGGCGAGCACCGCCACCAATCCAAAACCGCTGCAATCGCTTGATACCGTGTTGTCGGCCATCGAGCAGCTTTGTAAAGCACAGCCCGAACTCGCCACTCGGCTCGCCGCGAGTACCAAGAACCATACCGCCACACTGCGTGAATTGTGGCCTGCGCTGGCGCCACTGTGGCCAAGTTCGTCAGACCATACCGGACCCGAAGCGTACGGCAGCCAGCGAGCGGCGATTGCATTGGCCGAATTGTTTGCTGCGCTAGCCAAGGAACCGGCGGGGGTGGTGCTGCTGTTTGACGATCTGGACGTTGCCGATGACCTAAGCCGTACCGTGATCCGTACGATCATGGACCAGGTGGCCTTGGCACCGGAACATCGGATGTTGTGTGTGGTCACCGGCCAATCGGCTGAATCGTTAAACATGACGCTCGGTGGCGCCCCAATTCGGCTAGGTCGGCTGTCGGCCGAAGCGTTGGGAGTGCACCTCGAATCGACTGCGGGTAAAATTTCCGAGTCAATTAAATCTTCGATCATCGACGTCGCCGATGGCAGTGTGACAATGGCATCGGCATTGTTGCGGCGGATGATCGATACAAAGGTCGTGACTCTTTCCGAGGATGGCTGGATTTCCAGCGGGCAATTGATCGAAGCCCTGCGGGGTGACGAGTCGTTTGCCGAATTGTTGGACCGACAAGTCAATGCGTTATCGAATCACGCGATGCGGATTCTGGCCTCTGCCGCCGTGATCGGCCAGCAGTTTCATTTGGACATGCTGACTGCGGTGACCGGCGTTCCCTACGCGGAAGTGCTACAAGTCGTCACCGAGGCACTGGGCCGACGTATCTTGTGGCGTGATACGCGGGCGGGATGGTTCTCGTTTGCCAATGATCCGATCCATCAACAGCTTCGCAAGCATCTCGATCCGGTCGAACACCGCGGCATCCACAAGCAAGCGGTGGCCTACCTGTGCCAACATGATCCCGAGAACCTTTACGATCTAGCGTTCCACTACGACGCTGCAGGCGAAGGGGAATTGGCGCTCACCACGTCGCTGCAAGCGGCTCGGGCGGCACGTCAGCGGTTCTCGTTATCGGTCGCACAGGATCAGCTCGAGATCGCCAAACGCTGGTTCTCGAGTGAAGACCGAGACACAGGACTCGAGATCTTTGAAGGGCTGGGAACAATTCACTTGTTGGCCGGCCGCTACAACCAAGCCGCCGACCATCTGTACGAAGCGTTGGAGTTGGCCGACACGCCGCTGGAACGGGCTCGAATCCAACAGCAGATAGGCGAGGTGGCGTTTAAACGCGGACGTTTCAATGAGGCCGCTGCGCAATATGAACAGGCGTTAGCGGTGACCGGAATCCGAGTTCCGGGAAACGTGTTTACGATGTTTTGTGGGTTGATCGCACAAATTTTCTTCCAAGTGATCCATAGCTACTTGCCCTCCCGCTGGTTCGCTCGCAATGCATCGTTGTCCGAAATTGATTGTTTGCGACTTGAACTACTCAGCCGTTTGTCGCGGGTCTATTGGTTTAGTCGCCACACGCTATGGACATTAGGGAACCATTTGCGTTCATTGAACGAGGCCGAACGGTTCGTCCCCTCCGAGACGCTCGCGGCGTTCTACAGCGAACATGGACCTGTGATGAGTTTGTTGAGGTGGTTCAAACGCGCCAACCGCTACGCCAAACGGTCGTTGGCGATTCGCACCTCGCGAAACGACGTGTGGGGCCAGGGGCAATCGCATCACTACCACAGCGTCGTGATGCTGGCCGAGTGTCGTTTCGACGACGCCATCGTGACGTCCAAGCGTGCTGTGGATCTATTGCGTCAAACCGGCGACGTGTGGGAAATGAACATGGCGCGATACCAGAAGGCCAACGCGCTGTATCGTATCGGGCGGTATGCCGAAGCGGCCGAGTTGGCTTCGCAAATGTTTGAATCAGGCCGTCAAATCGGGGACCGACAAGCCACCGGGATCAGCTTGGATGTTTGGGCTCGCACCACTCCGCAAACGTTGTCGTTGTCGCTTGTTTTAGAAGAAGCGGCACGGTCACGTCCAGACGCTCAAAGCCACGCGCAAACTCAGCTCGCATTCGCAGTCATGCTGTTGCATCACAACCGTGTTGATGAAGCGGTCGTGGTTTTGCAGGATGCGATCAAACGCTGTGAACAAGCGGGGCACCTGAATACGTACATCTGCCCTTGTTACGTGTGGTTGGGTACCGCGATGCGACGTCAACTCGAATTGATTGATCGTCGCGATGGCCGCTGTTTCCGCAAACAGTTGCGGGAGACACAATCGGCGCTACGCAAAGCCGCCAGATTGGCGCGGGGCTTCCCCGCCGATCTGGCTCACGTTCGTCGTGAAATTGCCATTCTGCATTTGATTCGTGGCAACACGCGTCGCGCCGCAAATCAGCTTCGATCCAGTTTGAAGGTTGCCAAGCGATTGTCGCAAGCGGTCGAAGAACGCGACTCGTTACAATTGTTGCAAACGCTTTACGAACGCGAAGTGGACTACTTTGGCGCGTTTCCAGAACCGCTCTCGTTGCGATTATCCGAACTCAAACAACAGTATCCCTCCACTAGTGACGAAGGGAAGGATTCTAGATTGACATCGACGAATCTATCGCTGGCCGATCGTTTCGTCACGGTCTTGAAATCGGGTCGCCGGATTGCTCAAGCACTTTCGTCCGACTTAGTGTTTGCCGAAGCGAGCGAGTCGGCACGACGACTGTTGCGTGGTCAACATGTCGACGTTGTCACGATCCATCAAAACCTTAGCCAACTGGTGTTCAAGCCTTGGAATGGCAAGGACTGCGAACCTTCGTGTTTGCGACGGACCGAAGCGAACGAGAAATTGATCCGCATGGCCGTGCAAACCAATCAAGCAGTTTGCTTGGACTACGATGCGAGCAATGTCGGCGGCGGTAGTGGAAGCGCCATTGCGGCTCCGATCGCGTTTCGCGGTGATCCGGTGGCGGTGATCCTAGTCACTCACCTTGAATTAAAAGATTTGTTTGGTGCGGACGAGCGGCGAATCGCGGACTTTGTGACCACGTTGGCTGGGGCCGCACTCGAAAATGCCGACGGATTCCTTCGTCTGCAACAGATGAATGACACGCTCGAGCAACGTGTGTTGGAACGCACCAAGGCCGCCGAGGATCGTGCCGGCCAACTTTCCAACAGCAACGAGCAACTTCGTGCCACCGAGGAACAATTGCGACGCGCCATCGCGCAAGCCAATACGGCGAACGAAGCGAAGAGCCGATTTCTGGCGACGATCAGCCACGAGATTCGTACACCGCTTAACGGCATTCTCGGAATGACCCGGTTGGCTCGCAGTGCATCGAGTGATCCGCGGCAATCGGGATACTTGGAAACCGTCGAAGAGAGCGGTCAGTCGCTGCTGACGTTGATCAACGATTTGCTCGACTTCTCGAAACTCGAAGCCAATAAGATGGAATTGGAACGAATTCCGATGGATCTTGAACGCTTGGCGGGCGAGGTCAGTCGCTTGATGGCGGCGTCGGCTTGGCAGAAAGGGGTCGAGCTGGTTTGCGATGTCGATCCGCACTTGCCCAAAGCGATTCTCGGCGACTCGGCGCGGCTGCGTCAAATCATCATGAATTTGATTGGTAACGCGATCAAGTTTACCGAACAAGGCTACATTTCACTGACCATCACGACGTTGCATGTCAATGATGGCGAGGATCTGTTGTCGATCGAGGTCCAGGACAGTGGGATCGGGATTCCGGTCGAGCAACAGGGCAAGGTGTTTGAGTCGTTTTCGCAGGCCGATAGCAGCACGACGCGGCGGTATGGTGGCACCGGACTTGGCTTGGCGATTTGTCGTGAACTTGCCGAACGCATGCAAGGCACGATTGAATTGCGAAGCGTTGTCGGTGTCGGAAGCACGTTCACGGTGCTGTTGCCATTGGAATTGGCTGACGAACAACCCCATGGCGAACCGTGCCCGGTGCTTGGCAATCCGCGTGTGGCGATCATCGATCCGCTGGACGCATCCGCACGGGCCATCGAGTCGGCTCTCGAATCGATCGGTGCCAATGCTCGCGTGTGGCCATGCCGCTCGGAGTGTGGCGAATGGAAATTTGATGCCAGTTTCTTTGATTGCCAATGGGACTTGGTGATCTTTGGCTGCGATCGAATCGAACAACTGGCCGATCAATGTGCCGAATTGAATATCCCATGTCTGTTCCTGCTGCCGGCTCACGCGACACTTGAGGTTCAGCGTGGTGAGTGGTCCGCGGAATTGCGAAAACCGGTGCTGGCAAGTGATCTGTTGGCAAAAACGACCGGCCTGCTGCGTCGTGATCCTGAGCTCCGTTACGACATTTCCCAGGACACCACCGCAACCCAAAATTCATCTGCAATCGATGAGCAGGAATCGCGGATCGAGAGCGAAGCGTTATCGATACGGCGGAAACCCAATCTGCTTGACCAACTCGCCTCCGCTCCCATGGACGATGCGCCGGGCCAGCGGGAGGTCACTCAGGAAAAGGACGCGGCCGTTTCCGCAACGCGTATCCTGGTCGCCGAAGACGGAGAGATCAATCAAGAAGTGATCATGGGGATTTTGGAGATGAAAGGCTACGAGGTTGTCGTGGCCAGCGATGGAGTGGAAGCCGTTGAGTTGGCGAAACGAAATGCCTTTGATGTCTGCTTGATGGATGTCGACATGCCACGGATGGACGGAATTGATGCAACCAAATTGATCCGAGAACAGACAAGCGACGCGTGCAAGAACCTGCCCATTATCGCGATGACCGCCCACAGCGACGATCAGATTTGGGAAGCCTGCGAGGCGGCTGGGATGAACGGCTACTTGGCTAAACCGATCCAACCCGAAACGCTGTTCGAAATGATCGAGCGTCACTGCGATACAAGCACTTGCATTGCGTAGCTGCGCTCGTCAGAGCGTGGACCGGCGTAAGGTACCAACGCGTTCGTGTTGCGACGCGAACGCGAGTCACCACCATCTGGCGAAGGTGGCTACGGCAAATGGGACGCTACCTCAAATTGCATCACCGCGTTGCCACCGGCGGCAACGCAAAACCGCATCTTAGGCCGACAAATTCGAACCGACGTCGGTGCGATAGGCACTCCACGCCGGCAAAAATCCGGCAAACAACGCCAGCACGATCACCAGCGGCAGCACCGCGATTTCGTAGGTGCTGGTGGTGAAGAATCCGACTCGCACGCCGGTTTGGGCTTCGATGTAACCGCTCGAACTCCAGATCGCAAAGTGAGCGAGGAACCATCCGAGCGTTCCGCCGACCAAGGCAATGATCAAACTTTCGGCCAGAATGATGACGGTCACGGTTTCGCGACGTGCCCCCAGAGCCCGCATCACGGCAATGTCACGACGCCGGTCATTCATCGAGTTGTAAATCGCAACCAAGACACCGACCGCAGCCACCACGCTGGTGATCAACGTGATCGCCAACAATGCTTTGAGTAGCGGACCGACAATCGCCGTCATCAATTTGGCGATCTCGCCGACCGGAGCGGCCGCTTGCGACTGCAACCCCTCGTTGATCGCGTTCTGCATCCCCGGCGCAAACATCAGATTGCCGTTGCGAATCAAGATTGATGTCACTTCGCGTTGCGGGATCACCAGCGGTTTGTGTTCAGGGTCACGCTGTTGCCAATCCACGGGCTCCTCGATGATCTCGTCCCCCTTAAGTGGTTTGGCATGGTTGTCGAGCAAGTAGAATCCTTCGAGATTCACGAACGCAGCGCGGTCATTGGGAGTCCCCGTCGGCTCGAGAATGCCGACGATTTTGAAACCCTGCCCGTGTCCTTCACCTTCGGGATCGCCGTGTGTTGGAAAGAATTCGTCGCCGGCGTGTTTGCCCATTTCGCTGGCCACACGCGACCCCAGCACCGCTTCGAAGTAGCCGTTTTCGGCACTGTGTTCCTGCAACGCTCGGCCTTCGGCGAACGAAAAAGGTTCGTCGACATCGGGGCCATGACGTAGTTTTTCAAAGAAATCGGGAATCGTACCAACGACACGAAATTCGCCGTAGTAATCTCCTAGTGCCAACGGAATCGCGTAGCCGCCCGCCATGTAGCCGGCATAAATTCCATCACGCTCCCCGAGTGCAGGATCGCCACCATAGCGGCGGACCATCTCGGCACGTTCGGCTTTGCCGAAGAACTCCATGTATTCGGTAAACGGCAGATTCTCGATCGGTTGACTCAAGTAATAGACGCTGTTGAGCGTCAACTGCAACGCACTGCCTTTGGGGCCAACGACTAAGTTGTAACCGACCGATGCATTGCGAGTGAACGCTTCGCTGATGATGCCGAAAATGGACAACACCAACACCACTAAACCAACCCCCAGAGCCAATGACAACGTGGTCAAGACACTGGATAGAGAGCGATGGCAAAAATTACGCCAGGCAATTTGGATCAAGGACATGCGTCTGTGTTTCTTTGAGGTAGGTCTCGAGGAGGCGATTGTTGAGCGATTGGCTGATCAATCGACTATTGGCTGGTAACAAAGGCTCGGTTGATCTGTTCGAGCTTGTCGACTCGGTCAAAACGCTCGGCCACATGCATGCTGTGGGTGACCATCAACATCGCAATGTTTTCCTCGCTACAGGAAGTGCGAATCAAATCCAATACGTTTTCGGCGCTGACAGGATCCACATTCGCAGTCGGTTCGTCACACAGCAATAGCCGTGGTTTACCGGCCAACGAACGAGCGATTGCGACTCGCTGCTGCTGGCCAACACTCAATTGACTTGGACGATAATGGGCGCGATCGGCAAGCCCGACGCGGTCCAACAAATCCTTGGCACGCCCTGAATCGGTATTGCCATGTCCAAAGGTCATGCCTAGTCGCACGTTTTCAATCGCCGTAAACGCGGGCAGCAGATTAAAGGTCTGGAAGACGTAACCGATTGTCGAGGCGCGAAAACGGTCACGCCCTTGTTCGCTCAGTCGTGTCAGTTCGGTCCCTGCAACGCGAATGGAACCGGAATCGGGAATCAATAACCCCGCGATCAGATGCAACAGGGTGGTTTTCCCACCGCCGCTTTCGCCGATCAAGGCGACTTGTTCGCCCGCGGCGATTTCAAATTGAGGGACATCCAGCACCGTCAATCGACCGCCGCCGGGTTGGTCAAATGTTTTGGTCAGATCCGCGATCCGCAGCGTCATATCAGCGTTTGACATAGTGGCTTTATTGAGGACGTATCAGGTATTGAAAAATCGTGTTCACTTTTCTTTGTCCCATCGCAAGTGATGGGACATCGTTTTGCGTGCGACGAGGATAGGTTTGCTCAAAGAAAGGCAAATCGTTGGGGGGCGGAGTTTCTACGAGCAGATTCGGTGGGGGGAGGTGACGGAAGCGAATGTCTTGATGACTCGATTGCCACTCCAGTCGTCATCTCGCTTAACCTCGCCTCATGGCCCGTTGCAATCCGCGGTCACTATCTCGCTTTTTCAGGGCTTCGCGTTTGTCATGTAGTTTCTTTCCTTTGACCAATCCCATCACACATTTGGCGATGCCACGCGAATTGAAATAGACCCGCAGCGGAATCAGGGTCAGCCCCCGCTCGTGGGCTCGTCCGGCGAACTTGTCATATTCGCGGGCGTGAACGAGCAGTTTGCGTGGTCGGCGGGGATCATGGTTCCACATCCCCGCGTTCTTGTAATGAGCAATGTCGCTGCCGATCAGCCACAGTTCGTTGTCTTTCACGCGGATATAGGCTTCGTCGAGCGACATTTTGCCATCCCGCATCGACTTCACTTCGCTGCCGATCAGCATCAGTCCACACTCGACCGAATCGAGGATCTCGTAGCGATGTTTCGCCTTGCGATTCTCGGTCACGATCGTCATCGATGGCTCGGATTTTTTTCCCGCAGCCTTTTTTTTCGTTTTCTTGTTTTTTGCCATAACGAGGCGAATTGTACCGCCAAGCTGCGACTTAGCGCAGCGGGGCATCGATTATCCAGGGGGTGTATCGTTTTCCTGCAAAACGGCGGGATTTTAAGCACGCTGAATCAGCCTACCTCGCGTGACCAATCGCCCGTCGTCTACTACAATGCGAACGATAACTCGATTTGGTTCATTCGTTCCACCGATCCCCCTACGTCCATGGCATTTCGCTTACCTGTCGTTTCTGATCCTGAAATTCCTGAAGGTGCCGAAGTCAGTGCATCGGGGCGGTTGCCTCGCTGGCTGAAACGCCCGATTCCTCGCAGCAATTCCAACCACATGACGGCAGGATTGTTGGAAGAATTGAAACTGGAAACGGTTTGTGATAACGCCAAATGCCCGAATCGTATGGAATGCTATAGCCAGCAAACCGCGACATTCATGATTCTGGGAGCCGTTTGCACCCGGCCCTGTGGATTTTGTGCCGTTCACCGCGGTCGGCCACCGGAATTGCCCGAGTCCGACGAACCAGAGCGTTTGGCCGAAGCCGCGGCGCGGTTGGGGCTTAAGCACGTCGTGATCACCAGTGTGACGCGTGACGATCTGCCCGATGGCGGGGCCGACCACTTCTACCGCTGTGTCGTCGCCGTGCGAGAACGCACCGGCGCGACGACCGAAGTGCTGACCCCCGACTTTGTTCACTGCAAACCGTCATTGGCTCGCGTGATCGAAGCTCGACCCGATGTTTTCAACCACAACATGGAAACCGTTCCTCGGTTGTACCGCCGCGTGCGAGGGCCGAAGAGCGATTATGCGTGGACGCTGCAGATGATGTTGGATGTCAAGAAATACGACTCCAGCGTTCGCACCAAGAGCGGTTTGATGCTGGGATTGGGCGAAGAACGAGCCGAATTGATCGACGCGTTGGCGGATCTTCGCGAGCACGACGTCGACTTTTTGACGCTCGGCCAATACCTGCAGCCCGGCGAAAAATACCTGCCCGTGGTCCGTTACGTTCCGCCAGAAGAATTTGACGAGCTGGGCGAAATCGCTCGTGGCATGGGATTCAAGAAAGTCGCCAGCGGCCCATTCGTTCGCAGTAGCTATCACGCCCGCGACATGGCCGAAACGGCCGTTTAACCGTAGCGAAACTGGCTGTATCCATTCATCGTCGCGAAACTCGCCAAGAGTTTCGGCGGTTCACATGGCAATCCTCGCCCGACGCGTGAGTTTTGATGTTGCGCGTCTGTATTGAGGGGCAAAGCCCCGGACGTTTACCTAGCCCAGCCCAGCGGGCTGGGACCAAGAAAACCAATGAATTGTAGGGCCAACGGTCCGGCCGTTTACTGGGACTTAATGAGGGCGGCTAGCAAATGGCCGGGCCTTTGGCCCGAGAACGTCTAATAACGCAACTTCAAAACGCATAGGCGAGCGACCAGGGCTGGTTCAAGAGCCTCTCGCTAATGCTTTGGATCATGATTTTCCAAATCCCAACCGCTTGCGGCCTACGACGTCTTGCACTCGGCCGACTGTAGGCTGGCCAGTACATCGGTGATCGGAACCTCGTAGCGTTTGCGGGCTTCGAACAGACTGATGTTCTCGTAACCACACTGCTGCAGCAGTTCCATCGCGGTCTCGTAGCCATCGGCCACCCGTTCAGGCTGGTGAGCATCGGCGCCGATCGTCACCGGAATATTCCGCTGACGCATTTCCACCAACATCTCGGGGCATGGATTCATTTGCGAGATGGTCTTGTTGACCCCCGATGTGTTCAGTTCCATCCCCACCCCGGTTGCCGCGATGCGATCCAGTGCGGCTCGGATATCGTCGATGATCAGGTCTAAGTCCCACGCGTCGGCGGTCACGTTTTTGACCAAATCGGGATGAGCCAACGAGTCAAACAGCCCGGTTTCGGCGGATTGGGCGAGCAGCCGAAAGTAGGTGCGTTGGAATTCTAGCGGATCGTTGTTCCAGTAGCGCTCGCGGAACTCGCCGATCTGCGGGTGGACCGAGCCGAGCACAAATTGGAAATCGGCCGAGCGAAGCTGTTTTTCGACGTAAGCCTCGTGGCCTTCGAAGTAATCGGCTTCCAATCCGAGCCGGACGTCGATGCGTCCCGCCCACTCGTTTCGCGTGGTTTCGACTAGCGAAACGTATTCGTCGAATTGGTCTTCACGCATCCGGACATGCGCCGAAAAACCATTGGGCATCGGGTTGTGGCAGGTCACGTTGATCCCTCGCAAACCACGCTGCCAGGCTGCTTCGGCGTACTCCGTCGGCATGCCGTCGGCGTGCATGCATAAAGGGGTGTGGGAGTGGGATTCGAATAAAATTCGCTCTGTCACGACTCGTCGATTTCCATTGTGGGTGTTCTCGGACGCCATTTTTAGGCAAACTTCGTTTCAACCATACTGGTCGCTCCCCGACAGTGGCAAGGGCGCCCTTGGCTACAATCTGACGCACAAGACGAAACAACGTTCATGGATTTGCTGGACCCCCACTACGAAGACGACGCTTCACCGCCGCTGCCGATGCTGGTCAGCGGGATCGCAGGCGTGCCTGGATACAACGCGTTCCATTACTTTCGCGACCTGTATGGCGATCAAGTGATCGGGGTTCGGCAATCCAATATGTGGCCGCTTTCGGGCGACGGCATTGTCGCCTGTGATGCCGAGGATGCCGACAGCGTGGCACGGTTGTGGGACGAATATGGTTTCCGAAGTCTGCTGAATTTTGGTGGTTGTTGTCGGTTAAAATCATGTGAATTGAATGTCGACATGGCGCATCGGGTGAATGTACTCGGAGCCGAGAACATGATTGCCCAAGCGATCCGGCATGATGCGCGTGTCATCCACTTGTCCGTTGATTTGGTGTTCGCCGGCCGCGTTGGCGGAAGCTACAGCGAACAAGATGCGACCGACCCGGTGACCGTCTACGGTGCCAAGATGGTCGAAGCCGAAAATGTCGTGCTCTCGCGGTGCGACAACGCATGCGTGCTTCGCATCTCGTTACCGATGGGAATCAGTTTTAATGAGCACGCTGGTGCAATCGATTGGATCGCATCGCGGTTCAAACAGAACAAACCAGCAACGCTGTTTACCGACGAAGTGCGGACGCCGACCTATACCGATTGCATGAACGGATTGTTTGCGACGCTGTTGGACAAGCCTCTGACGGGGCTGTATCACGCTGGCGGACCACGGCGTTTGACGCTTTATCAAATAGGCCAGATCGTCAATCGCATTGGTGGGTACGATCCCGATCTGCTGCACAAGTCGCTGCGACACGAGGCCGGACCCATGCCGCCCCGCGCCGGCGATGTGTCGATGGATTCGTCCAAACTGCAGCAAGACCTTGGCTACAACCCGTTTGACCCGTGGCCGCTTTCGGACGATTGGTTACCGACCCACGAGCGGTGGCATTACGATCGCGACGACGGCTTTTCGGGTTCCGAAGCGATGATCAAAACGCTGCTTTACCAAAACCCCGACAAACCTGGCTTGGTACCGCCGAGCCGCAACGAGGTGTGGGGAGCGAGCCGGTTCGCGTAGGCTGATGTGGAGGTAGCGAAACTCGTCAACGGCTTGTTGATTTAGTCGTACGACGGACTTTCTAGTCCGTCGAATACACCATTGACGGACTAGGAAGTCCATCATACGACCCTTGCCGCAGGAAACTTCACTAAATCAACTAGCCGCCAACAGTTTCGGTTCGCAACGTAATCCGCCGAAAGTCTTGGCGACTTTCGCTACGTCACCGCCCTAGCCTTAATCATGGACTGCGTTTTTGTCTCGCGCGATCCACATGCTGCAGTGAGCATGCTGCAGCACGAACCGCGACACACTGCCCAATAGCATGCGGCTGATCCGGCTGCGGTGCGAGTCGCCAATCACAATCACGTCGTTCTTGTTTTCTTCGAGCCGTTCGATGATCGCGTTGCCGACGTGATCGGTCTCGACCACATCGCACGAGATTTGATCGGTGGACAATTGCGTGTGCTCGCTGGTCAATCGTTCACGCCCCGCCTTTAAATACCGCATCGCGGCGACCCGTTGCTCGCTACGGTATTGCACGATGTTAGGCATCAGATCGGGGCTAAAGCCTTGAAAAACCGGCACCACCCCCAGCAAACTGATTGCGGCCGTGGTGGTCCAGTCGAGTTTCGTGAACTCGCTGATTGCCTCGTCGGAACCTTCGCAATCGTTGTATCCGATGGTGATCTTCATCGGATCTTCTTGCGAACATTGATGCAGCGGTTTCCGCGCGACAATCACATTGCACGTCGCATGCGTGGCGACATAGTCGCTGACGCTGCCCAACAGAATCCGGCCGATTCCCGAACGCCCGGTCGCGCCCATGACAATGAAATCACTCTCGTTTTGCTCGGCGAACTCGACAATGCTGTGCCCGATATCGCCGTGCAGGAATTTTCGAGTCACGGTATCCGCGAAATCATCCAGCGCCGCTTCCGATCTCTCCAAATACTGATTGGCCTCGGCTTCTTGGTGTTCGCGGAAATCACGCAACAGAGGATCGGTCAAATCACCATTGTGGAGCGGTACGAAAACGTTCGTCACGATGTCCACGTCGACCGGTCGCGGCATCGGCAATCGTTTTAGGAATGCGATCGCGTCATCCGCTTGGGGTGAACCATCAGTGGCGAGAATGACCTTGGTCATGGGGGATCTTTCCTAGGCGAAACGTGGCTTACAGTTCCAAGAACAAACGAGCAGGATCCTCGATGATCTCTTTGATCGTCTTGAGGAATCCTACGGCTTCGCGGCCATCAACGATGCGGTGATCGTAGGTCAATGCTACATACATCATCGGACGAATGACGACGTTACCATCGATTGCCACAGGGCGTTCTTGGATCGAGTGCAACCCGAGGATTCCGCTTTGCGGAGGATTCACAATCGGAGTGCTCAGTAGCGATCCATAGACGCCGCCGTTGCTGATCGTAAACGTGCCACCAATCAAATCGGCTGGCTGCAATCGGTTTTCGCCTGCTTGACGTGCAAATTCGGCAATCCCCGCTTCGACGTCGGCAAACGACATGCGTTCGACGTTTCGCAAAATCGGAACGACCAATCCTTTGCCGCCTCCGATCGCGACGCCGATATCGTGGTAATGGCGATAGACAATATTGTCATCACGGATTTCCGCGTTCACCAGCGGGTAGCGACGCAGTGCTTCGACCGATGCTTTAGCGAAAAACGACATGAACCCGAGTTTGACCCCATGACGTTCTGCGAACGCGTCCTTGTACTTTTTGCGGATCGCCATCACTGGCTGCATGTCAATTTCGTTGAACGTGGTCAACAGTGCCGCGGTTTGTTGGGCTTCGACCAATCGCGCGGCGATGGTGCGACGCAGCATGCTGAGCGGTTTGACCTCTTCGCTGCGGTTAGGAACCGATTCGGCCACCAACGATGTGGACGCCGTCGGACGCGGTGCGGGGCTAGGAACGCTCGCCGCAGGTTTGGGGGCTGCGGGGGCTGCCGGAGCATTGCCGCGGTTGCGAACGAACGCCAACACGTCTTCTTTTAACAGTCGTCCCCCCGGTCCGGTGGCTGGCACTTGGCTTTGCGACAATCCATGTTCTTCGAGCAACCGTTTTGCCGCGGGCATGACGAACGAAGCCGATGTGCCGGTCGCGGTCGATCCGCCACTCGCTGCGGGTTGGCCGCCAGCAGCCGGACCACTAGCAGCCGGGCTGCTGGCAGCTTGAGGGCTTGAACTGCCGCCCGCCGAAGCGGCAGGTTCCGACGGGGGGGTGCCGTTTGAATCGGGAGCGTCGCTGAGGCGGATTGAAGCGATTGTTTCGCCGACGGCGGCGAATTCTTCGGATGCCTTTTGAATATTCTCAAGGTATCCGGATCCGGGAGCAGGGATTTGTACCGATGCCTTTTCGGTTTCGATTTCGACGAGGTCCTCCCCGTCCTTGACCCAGTCTCCCTCTTGTTTGAGCCACTGACCAATTTGCACTTCGCTAATCGATTCACCAACGGTAGGGACGTCGACGTTAATAGATTCGCTCACGGTTCGTATCAGCTCGTAAGAATGAGGGCAAAACGGACTAAACATAGGGGTGGTTCGTGCAAAACTCGACTTCTGCACATGGGCATCATCCTACCGCGTGTTTTCGATCGTGTCAGCGACTCGGCGGTTTCAAAATAGGGGTGTGCGACGAAACGACGTTAAAGCCTAGCGAATGTACCGAATGCAGTTCTTGGTTCGCGCAGGTAGCCGATGGTGGTACGAGTGCGTCCAAATTTACCACTCGGCGTGATGAAGCGACCGCTTTCGGATCGATGACGCATGAGGCGGCAAATGGGAATCGAGACACGTTCGGGTCGATTTCCCCCTAATCCATTCAATTCGATCCGCCCTCTTATTCTTACAACTCCTTTTAAAGCATCACTCGTTTGAGCAATGGAAGACTCTACCCGTGGCAATCCGATTCAAGTCGCCGTGGTAGTACTGCTACTTGTCGGTGGCGGCTGGTATTTCTTCAAAAACTATAACATTCAAGGGCTTGATGGCGTTCGCGTTTCGCCCAAGAACGAGTTGTGGGGTGACGCCGAGCTGACGAGCTTTCCGGGCGAATCCGAGTTCAGCGGCGATTCGTCTCGACTCGTCTCGGGCATTGCTGCATCCTCTGCCCAAGCGACGTCTGAAAATCCGTTCACATCGACCGGCCGCGCTGCCGTGACGGCGACCCCGGCGAGTGTCTCGCCACGACCTCCGGCTCGCATCGCCAATCTGCGAATCGCGTCGTGGGCGCTCGACGGTTTTGGGCCGACCAAGTTGGCTAATCCAATTGCTCGCCAAAACATCGTTCGCATTGTCCACCAATTTGATATCGTCGCGCTGCAGCAAATTGCCGCCATTGAACGTGACTTGATCCCTCGGCTGGTTGACGAGATCAATCAATCCGGTCGGCGTTACGATTTCGTACTTGGTGAGTCCAACGGCCCTGCCGGACGCCAGGAACAATTGGCGTTTGTGTTCGATACCACGCGAGTTCGTGTCGATCGCAATCAAACCTACACGGTCGCCGACCCCATGAATCAAATGGGCTATGATCCGCTGGTGGCATGGTTTCAAGCCGCCCAACCGTCGGTGGAAACCGCTTGGACCTTCTCGCTAGTGAACATTCGAGTCGATCTTGGCCAAGCTCCGGTCGAAGTTGCGCTGCTGCCTGGGATTCTGAAAAGTGTTCGCAATGACGGGCGGAACGAGGACGACGTGGTGTTGACCGGACTGTTCCAAGCTGATGATGCCTATTTGGTGCCCACGCTTGTCGGGGACAACATCGTGGCCGCGGTGCGAAGCGTTCCTACCGATGTTTTTGGCCGCTACCAAACCAGCAATATCTTGATGGATACAACCTTTTGCAGTGAGTATCTCGGCCGTGGCGGTGCTCTGGACTTTTTGCGGGTCTACAACATGAGCCTTGCCGATGCCGAGGTGGTCACCAGCCATCTGCCGGTGTACGCCGAATTCACTGCGACCGAAGGCGGTCGGCTATAGCCCAGTTTCATCTCTATTGGCACGAGCCGGGTGGTTTTTATTGCAGAGCGGCGCAGGGCCCGCCCGGTCAAAATCGAACCTTTCCATCGCCGCACCGCTGAAAAAATGCCTGCCCGCTGCCGCTCTGCGGCGCACCGTCACCCGAAGGATGGGCTCAGGTAAGAGAGTCTGGCAGTCTCGTTCGCATTCGCCGGGGTCAGGCTGCGCGGACGATAGTAAAGCAGGCTGGGCCCTCTGAGCAGCCCTTTTGCTAAGGGTTTTCCAAGACGATACTACCTCGGGCAGGCTGATTTCGTCCCCCGCGTGATTGCATTATGGTAACACGGGATGTTTAAAACGTTGCAGCGATCGCGGGATCGCTCCGCTGTGTTGCGACGATAACGAATTTATTGCGAGAGATTTTTAAAGTGAACGGATTGCAAATTGGACTGCTCGTGATCGCGGTGTTGGCGATCCTGATCGTATTGTTGGCGGTCTTCTCGCCTCGAAGGTTTGTTCGTGGTTTCATGCGTCCGATCCTGGCAACGCTTTACCGCAAGCGGGTGGTGGGGCTCGAGAATCTGCCTCAAGACCGTGGCTATGTGATCGCCAGCAATCATGTGTCCTGGATCGATGGAATCCTGCTTCTGTGGATGTTGCCAAAGAACGTCCGCTTTGTCGTTGACGGCGCGAATTTCAATTCCCGCATCGGTGGCTATTTGGGCCGCGCGTTTGATACGATCCTGATGTACTCGGGCCCCAAATCGATTGGCCGCGCGCTAAAAACCGCTCGCGAAGGTTTGTCTAACGGTGATGTAATCGGGATTTTTCCCGAAGGCACGATCACGCGGACGGGGCAGCTGCAGGCGTTCAAACCAGGGATCCAAAAGATCCTAAAAGGCACCAACGCGGCGATCATGCCGGTTTGGTTGGAAGGCATGTGGGGCAGCGTCTTCAGTTTCTCAGGCGGCAAGTTCTTTTTTAAGTGGCCGACCCAATTTCGCCGCACGCTCACGCTCTACATTGGACCGCCGCTCGAAGGCGATGCGCCCTTGGAACTGGTTCGCTCGCATGTCCAGTCGCTCGGTGCGCGAGCAACGATCGAACAACGCGACAAGTTTCCCACACTCGCCCGCCGCGTCATCCGCGTTTGGCGGAAAAAAGGAAGCATCGTTCAGTGTGCCGATTCGATGGGCACCGAGGTCACCGGCCGTGAACTGTTGACCCGTGTGTTGGCGCTGCGCCGAGTCCTCCGCCGCGACGTGCTCGATCGCGATGAGTCCACCGTGGCGATCTTGCTGCCGCCTAGCGTTGGAGGTGTTGCGACCAACATCGCATTGACGATGGATCGCCGAGTCACCGCGAATCTGAACTATACCGTTTCGAGTCAGGTGATGAATCACTGCATTCACGAGGCCGGGATCAAGCACGTTCTGACCAGCGAAAAGTTTCTAAGCAAGTTGGATCTGCAGCTCGATGCCGATGTCGTTTTGCTCGAATCACTTAAAGACAAAGTCACGACGTGGGACAAGGCGGTTGCGTTCATCCAAGCCGTGTTGCTGCCCGCGGCCGTGCTCGATCGGGTGCTTGGACTTCACAAAATCGACAAGGACGACCTGCTGACGATTATCTTCACCAGTGGATCGACGGGGATGCCCAAGGGGGTGATGCTGACTCAGGCGAACATCAGCCACAATGTCGACGCGATCGAGCGTGCCGTCCGGTTGAATTACCAAGACGTCGTGATCGGCGTGCTGCCCTTCTTTCACTCGTTCGGCTATAGCGTAACGTTGTGGGCGGTGATGACGTTGGGGCCGACCGGGGTCTATCATTTCAATCCGCTCGATGCACGCCAAATTGGAAAGCTTGCCGCTAAATACAAAGCGTCAGTGTTGTTGGGGACTCCCACGTTTCTGCGAAGCTACCTGCGTCGTGTCGAACCCGAGCAATTCGCCACGCTGGATGTGGTGGTTGTGGGTGCCGAGAAAATGCCGGCTGAACTGTTTGATGCCTTCGAAGAACGATTTGGTGTTCGACCGGTCGAAGGCTACGGTGCAACGGAACTCAGCCCGCTGGTGTCGGTCAACATTCCGCCGAGCCGTTCGGCGGCGAAGTATCAAGCCGACCGCATCGAAGGCAGCGTGGGACGCCCCTTGCCAGGCATTGGTGCTCGAATCGTTTCACCCGAGGATGGCAGCGAACGGTTGTCCGGGCAAGACGGCATGCTGATGGTCACCGGACCGAACGTGATGAAAGGCTATGTCAACCAAGACGAATTGACTCGCAAAGTGGTCCAAGACGGCTGGTACGTGACCGGGGACATCGCCAACGTCGACGATCAAGGTTTTCTGCATATCACCGGACGGCTGAGTCGGTTTTCAAAGATCGGCGGCGAAATGGTGCCACATCTTCGCGTCGAAGAAGAGATCGCCAAAGTGTACGGCTGCAAATCCGGCAAAGAGGCTGCATGCGGTTCCGCTGAGGAATCCGACATCGAGCAGCCCACCGTATGCGTGACGGCCGTTCCGGATGCCAAGAAGGGCGAACGCTTGGTGGTTCTGCATTTGCCGACGTCCAAAACCTACGACGAAGTGCGTGCTGGATTGATCTCGGCCGGCTTGCCCAATCTGTTCATCCCCTCGTCGGACAGTTTTCTAGAGGTCGATAAGATCCCGCAATTGGGCACTGGCAAGCTCGACATCAAAGGAGCTCAAATGGTCGCCAAACAGCACTTTGGCGAAGTCTAGTCCCGCCGTCGTCGCTGAGTTTCGTCATGAAGGCTTCTCGGTGCACAAAACAAAAACACCGGCACCATCCGCTGCATTGGATGGGCCGGTGTTTCAAGATCGACTTTCGTTGTCTATTGATTTTCACCTACGCGAAGAGTCGCGAAAGCAAGCCGTACGAAATTCGGTCGTCGTTTTTGAACGACGCTTAGAATTCGCTGTCAATCGTCTCTTTGGAAGCGCGGGTACCCAGAGCACCCCACAAGCCGTACGGGCTTTTCGATCCAGGGGCGATGCCGGGGCTACCTTGCTTGACCACCGGCGAACGTGAATCTCCGGCTTCGATCGAGTCGGTAATGAACTTCACTGCTCCGTCGCCCATCAAGATGTGGACACCGCCTTGGTGACGGCTACTTGGTGGCAGAACCCCTGTGTCAAAGTCGCCACTGCCACCGATGCAAACCTCGCGATTGGGCGGCAGCATGGTCGTAAAGCTGGTGTAGGTTGGTACCGAATCACTCCAGCGAAAGCCACGTTTCCAACTATTGCTACGCAGCCCTGGGTTCGAATTGCCGATCGACGGTTCCCAGAACTGAGGTCGCTCTGGATCCGTCAGCCCCGCATCAAGGCAAGCAGATGGGTTGCCGTGAATCTTACCCCAGCCGATTCCGAAGTAGGGGTCGGTGCGAATATCGCGGTCACCCAGTCCGGTGGCGATTTCACCCACCGCAACCGTGTTTGACAAGCCATCCAACATGTCACGGAATTTCATCGACCTGCGATTGTAGAAGAAGCCACGATTCGACGCGTTTGCGCTGTTGATGTGGCCCTGGTTCCATGAACCGCCCTGCCATCGCCAATACCCCCAGTTGACCCAGTCAGTGCTGTCACCGATGCAGGCCGCGTAGTTGGTTCGAGCCATCGCAGGGGCTCCGGTTCCAGGATCGCTCGGGCATCGGAATGCCGGAAGCTCTGTCATCCAAGGCTCATAGTTCGTTTGCCAAGGCCAAGGTCCCATGGAGTAGTAATCAATCGTGCCATCATTGTTTCTGTCCATCGGGTTGCTGATTTGTTCCCACAGCGCCTGTTGTTCAATAAACGGCGTAATGCCAATCAGCCAACTGAGACGAAAGCGATTGTTGTTACCGCCACTACTGTCGAGGTCATAGGTGCCACCCGATTGCTTCGGCAATTGCTTGTAGGCCGAGTGATAATTGTGCAACGCCAACCCGATTTGCTTCATGTTGTTGCTACAACTCATCCGCCGAGCTGCTTCGCGAGCGGCTTGCACTGCTGGCAGCAGCAGCCCGACTAATACTCCAATAATTGCAATGACCACAAGTAGTTCGACCAGTGTAAAACCAGTCTTGGTTTTAGGACGCGAAACCATCGAAAGCCCCTTTGTGAAGAGAGTAAAAAAATGACATTGGAGGGGATCGGTATCCCTTCGCAGAAGTCCGCAAGATAGGCAAGAATAACAAACAAGCTAAATTAGCTCGGCGAGCGAACGGGCCAGTAATGGCGACGTTCGTTGCGATATCAGCTTCGCACGGATGGATAAGTCGCCGTTATGGCGTCGAATGCTGATGCAGCGATTATTGGGTCAGGCACAGTTGTGTCAACCTTAAAATGCTACGAGGGAGCTCAATTGGCGGGAAAAATCACAAGGGAGTGTGCGTGCGTACACTTGCCCGCATCGCTTTTTGATTGACCGTTTCCGTTGGTGGTCGGAGAGCGATCAGGCGTTGATCGAGCATCGGTCAAGCGTTGCTCTGGCATCGATCAGGTTTTTGGGTGCGAAATAACGACAACATCGTTGTGATGCTCGGCGATCGCTCGATTCGTCGTTCGTCAATCGATTGCACCGCTGAACCGACTCCGATAGGTTGGCGTAAATCATTTTCAGGCGGCATGCGAAAAAGCGACTGCCCCCTTGGTGTGTGGGCTCGCGTGGGACAAGAAATGCTTGGTGAAAAAAGACAACCCGATGAGTTGCGGTGGCGGCACTTCGTCGGAGTCCTCGTTTTCTTGTTGGCGTTCTGCGGGTGTCAACCGTCCGAAAACACTCCTCTGGCGAGTTCGACGACAGATTCGCAGCCAGTCAATGTGGAGCTGGAACGCGAAACGATGAAGCAGCAGCTGACTCAGGTTGCGAATCTAATTCATAACGGACGTCTGGACGACGCCGAAAAGATCCTGACTGCAGTTCAAATTCAGTCTCCGAACGATTTGTACGCCGGCACATTGAGGGTGCTGCTGCTGTGCGAGCAAAATCAGGTGCAAGAAGCTGTGTATGCCCTGGACGAACTGGCTCTTTCGCACCCGGACAACGCAGCGCTGCTGAGAGTGCAGGCTGCGGAGTTGCTGTTCGAGGATGGCAACGATTTGGCGGCAATACAGCGTTTTGACTCGTTGCTACAACAACACTCCGATTTTGTGGAGGCGCGACGCCGCTTCGCTCAGCAGCTAAATCAGCGAGGCTTTCGTAGTGAGGCAAATCGTCAATTAAAAATCTTGTCCAACCAAGCACCGCTTGAACTTGCCGAACTAAGGGCACTCTGCTTCCCTCATCACGTGGGGGTCGATATTGCCGAAAAGCCTGATATTCATGACGCCCAACAGGTTCGGTCCCTTGGCGTGTTGAATGTGGCTCGAGCGCTTCGTTCCCAAGGCGATATACGAGAGTCCTTGCAGCTGTTGGATTCCCGCGATGATCTCTGGCAACAACATGCCGCAGTCGAAACACTATATGGCTGGACGTTAGCCGAGTCTCAACAACAGGACAGACTGGCTCGTTGGCTTGGTGGACGCAGTGAACAATGGGAATTGTACAGTGAGTATTGGTTGGCGGCGGGGCATGCGGTGATCCGTCAATCGCCCGACGCGGCAGCAGCCTGTTTCGCGGCCGCAATCCGCTTGGAACCCAACAGCGTGGAAGCTCACAATGCGATGGTGCAGTCGCTGCAGTTAGCGGGAGACCAAGAAAGGGCGGAGGCGTTTCGAGAACGCGTCCGCATGGTGCAGCACGTTCAACAATTGGTTCGCCGCATGATCAATTCAAAGCAAATTGATCCGCGAGACTATTCGGAGATGTCTGCGATCATGCAGGCAATGGGGCGGCCGTTGGAATCCGTGCTATGGCAGGAATTGATGTTCACGAAACTGGCTCCGGGATCGGAACAGCTAAATGAATTGGCCGAGTACAAGCCGAAATTGTTAGCCCAACGACCCGGTGGGTTGGACATGACGCGGCTGCTGTGCGGTTTCACGCCGGTGAATTCAGCGGTTGTAGAGACTGTTTTAGCATCGCTTGAGCAGCAATCGTTGACGGTACCGACGACGTCGATGCAGCGGGGCTTGAGCAATGCGATGGCCAAGGCGAAACCGGCTCCTCCCGTTTTTGCGAACGTGGCCTCCGATGTGGGCCTTCGGTTCGCGTATCAGAACGCGGCGCCTCCGGTGGAACGTCATTTTCAAATTTTCCAGGCTTACGGTTCTGGCGTCGCCTGCTTAGATTTTGACGCCGACGGCTTGATTGATTTGTATTTTGGGCAAGCTGCCTGCAACCCTCCCGAGGGAACGTCGGAGCTGCCCAATGGGTTGTTTCGCAATCGGGGGGCACAATTTGAAAATGTTATCTCGGCTTCCGCTGCGGACGATCGGCACTATACCACGGGGGTCACCGCAGGCGATTGGAATCAAGATGGTTTTCCCGATCTCGCATTGGCGAACCTCGGCCCCAACCGCTTGTTGGTCAACCAAGGCGACGGGACGTTTCGGGTGCAAAACGTTGCCCCCATGTGGGACGAGCCCGAGTACACCACTTCGCTTGCGATTGCCGATGTCAGCGGCGATCATTTGCCTGATTTAGTCGCCGTCAACTACATCGATGATTCCGAGATCTATCGACCGATCGAATACGATGCCAAAGGGAAGCCGATTCGATTGCCCGGGCCGTTGCATTTTCAACCAGGGCTTGATCGCTATTTTGAAACCACCCCCGTAGGAGGTTTCCAGGCGAAAACGTTTGGTAGTTCAGCTTCCGAAACAGCCAGTTCAGGGCTCGGGTTGTTGGTTAGTGACATCGACGGTGATGGTGGGATCGATGTCTTTGTGGCGAATGACCAGCGTGCAAACCAGTTGTGGATGCATCGCGAGACTGCGGCGACGAGTGAGACGACCGCCACGGAGCAGCAGTGGTCGGACGTCGCGGTCGCCAAGGGAGTCGCATACGGTCAAGGCGGAATGCCCATGGCTTGCATGGGCATTGCTGCAGCCGATTTCGATGGCAATTTGTTGATGGACCTGCATATCACCAACTTTGAAAACCAGTGGTCCAACCTGCTGATGCAGAATGCCTCGGGCGTTTTTTCCGATTTGGTCGTTGCGTATGGGCTGGATGCGCTAACACGAAATCGGTTGGGTTTTGGAACGCAGGCAATCGATTACGACAACAACTCGACCTGGGATCTCGTAACCGGGAATGGGCACATCGAAGACTTTAGTGAACGTGGAGTTGATTTTGAAATGCGTTCACAGCTTTTCGTTCGCAGTGGCAGCCAGTTTCGTGAAGCGACCGTCGACGGTGATGACGATTATTGGCAAACCGGTCATCTTTCCCGCGGCATGGCCCGATGTGATTGGAATCGTGATGGGCTCGTTGATGTGGTGGTCACCGATCTAAAGCAGAATGTTGCTCTCCTGGAAAATCGAACCGGTTCAACCGGCCATTTTCTGCAGCTGGAGTTAACGGGAACGCGATCCGAACGCGATGCGATTGGTGCCAAAGTCACGATCCGCTGTAATGACCAAACGTGGGCCGCTACGGTGCAAACCGGCGATGGATACCTGTCTCGAAATGAAAATGTCTTATGCTTCGGTCTTGGCGATCACCAGCAGGTGGATGCAGTGGAAATCGTATGGCCAAGTGGACAAACTCAATCGTTCGAACAGCTGACTGTTGATTGCCGTTTGTTGATTATCGAGAACGAGGCGGCACTATGGAAACGCTGGTGAGGGGGCGTCCACGCGATGAGCTGCTTTCCTTGCAGGCAAAAGCGAAAAATGGGTTAGCGTCTGCGAGTGGTAATCGATACCAGGATCGCGTAAACTTCGATGCTAATGTTCGTTCACTTCACACGACTTTTAACTTCTTTAATCCTGAAGCAAAAAATGATGAATCTCCGCAAACTTGTTCTTTTAATTCCCATGTTCGCGTTCACCGCTTGTTGCATCTCTGGCTGTGGCGAAAAGAAACCAGAGGTCATCGAGGCTACCAATGAATCGGCTCAGCCTGAGAACTACGAAGAAATGTCGATGGGCGACTCGAATAATCAGTAGCGGCGAGTGCCCGATACGATCCGTGTGCTGCACAGCGGCCGTCGTGAATGATGGACCTGGCCTCGGATTCAATCGTCAACCGAAGGTTGGGGACGTCACCAGTCCCGGTGGACTGTGTCGCGGTTGCCACTCCGTTCCGGATTGCGACTCCGTTCCCGATTGCCACTCAACAGCAGGCTGTGAATCGACATGATTCGCTGCCTGCTTTCTTTTTGCCAACTCATAGGTATCCGCGTCTTTGTTAGCGGCGGTTCTTTTTGTCTAGGTTGGCGTCCAGGTCGGCTTGGGTGACCGTCGACTGGACGCCGCCTTCGGGGACCTCGTGTTTGCCCAGCCAGAGCATGCCATTGAGAACAACTTTGCGGAAATCGTCGTTGCCCCAATTGTCATGAAAGTGGCCTCCGGTGAATCCAAGTCCACGGCCACCGTCGTCGCGATTGACGACCCACATCATCGCTTCGGCGCGGCCTTGGTTCGCTTGGATATGCTCGTACGGGCCTCGTGGGTAGACGTAGGGTCCATCGCGAACGTCATCCGATGGCACAGCAACCAAGATGGGCTGGAATTTTAACCCGTCGACTTCGGTCGCTTCGTTTCCGCTAATGTCGCCAACGAAACGCATGTTGAAATACCACTCGTCCTTGATTTGGAACGGCTTTACCCCGCGGGTGATCGGATGATCCGGCAGCGTGACGAACATCGGTTCCCAAAACGGGTTGCACGAGAACATGTGTTCGTAATGGCCGCCGATCCAATCTTTGAATTCCTCGCCCGCCTGATCCGCAACCACTTCGACACCAAAGTGCATGAAGCCGACGCCGACGCCATTTTTGACCCATTTGTCGATCAGTTTTAAACGGCGACCGTTTTCTTTGACCACTTCGTGTCGACCACCGCCATCCATATAGAACACGACGGCATCGGCATTTTCAAAGACCGATTCGTCCTCGGGCCAACCATTCAATACGACTTCGGTTTCCAAGTCTTCGACCGACGACAAACTCTTGGCCAACAATTGCACCCCGGCGTTGAACTCGTGCATCCGAGGTGGGTGCGATGGTTTGCCTGCGACCAGGACAAGTTTGGTGGTTTCGGCTGAAGCGATGCCAGTCAGAAGCGTACCGGTGAAAAGAGCCAGTGCGAGGATCGCCGAACTAAGTAGTCTCACGTGTGGATTGCCTTGTGGGGGTGAATGAATCTGTCGGGCGGTCCGCAGGGGGGATGGCCCTCTGCATCCGCACCGGAACGCTTATCATAACAAAAAAGCTTCGATTCAATCATGAATCGAAGCTTCGCATTATCAACCGTGTTCAGTTGAGTTTTCTGTGGGGGGAAGAGGATCCGAATTGGCCTATTCTGCCTCTTTCTTCTTCTTGCCTTTACCTTTGGCTTTTTCTTTGCCCTCGGTTTTTCCAGTCGCTTTGACGCGGGCGGGAAGCTTTTCTTTTTGCTCGGCAGTCAGCAGAGCGACCGCTTCCTGCATGAAGTTCTTGCGAAGTTCCGCCACCTTTTTCATCGCGTTGACTTGGGCGTCCGTAAGCCCTGCCTTGGCGTCGACTTCGGCAGCCAACTCCTTACCTTTCTTGCCTGATTCGCGAGCTTCCTTCATCGCTTCGGCCCGCTTTTTCATCAGTTCTTGGGTGACACCCGCTTCCTCGCGGATCGCGTTGCTCTTTTCGTTCATCGCCTTGCCCAAGGCTTTGATCTTGGCGGTTTGCTCTTCCGTCAAGTCGACCGCTTCAAACGGCTTTAGCAACTGGGCTGCGCCCGCATTTTTTCCGCCTGCCCGATCGCCTTTCTTTTTCGGCTTCGCATCGTCTGCGGTTGCCGTTACGACCAAAGCTAAAGTCAAAACCAAAACACTCAACATGCGTCTTTTCATGACCGCGAACTCGACTAATAAGTGGGGGAGTGAAATCGGAACCATCGCCGATTTCGGATTTGCAAATTTTAGTTCCCCGATCGAGCCAAAGTCTATGGCTTACGACTCAATTTTTAGAAACAGTTGAGTCTGCTGCGGCGCTGTCGTGGTCGTTGGGTTCGTGAAAGGGCAGTGATTGGCCCCCTAGCGGTTGCCTTTCCCGAAGCCACGCCGGTGTGATCAGCACCAATGCAGCCGCCGCCAACAGCACCCAAGGCGAGCTGCCGTCGCTGGGCCAATACGCTGCTGCATGCAGTGGTCGCCAAAACACAACCGACAAGCAAAGGGTGATGGGCACCGCAACGGCAAAGCGGCCAAGCATGTCAGTCGAACTTGGCAGGACCCGGCCTAAACCTAACGCGATACAGGCGGCGACGAACAAGACGGCAGGTAGTGATTGCCAACCTAGTACCAACGCCGGGATGGCAATGATTGTGATCAGATCGACCAACCGAATGGTTGATTTCCCCAACGGATCAAGTTTCGGATCCGCCCCGACACACAACCCGCGTGCCAAACAGCGTCCCAAAAACGTGGCGGCTACCAGCGCCGTGATCACTCGCATCAAGGCGTCAACGTACAATCCGTCGCCTCGCCAACTGGCCGGTACCTGCATTTGCCAAGGCACGACCATCACCGTGGGAAACAGCAACATGCCGCCGACCATGATTACCGCCGCGGTGCTGCTCAGCCGACGGGGCAACGCATGACCGTCCATGCGTATCAGCCCCATCGCCCAGCTCAGTGCGATGGCAATCACGTGATACAGCAGCGTGATCATCATCGATCGGTCTACCACGGGAATCCACAATGGTCCGCCGTGCCAATGTTGATTTTGATAAGGCAGGCTCAATCGATAAATCTCGGCGATCCCGACCCAAGTGATGCTGATGCCGACCGCCGCTTCGACAATGGGATAGCGAGGCGAGATTGGAAGCCGGCAGGTACGGCAGCGACCACGGAGCGCCAGCCATCCGAATACGGGGAAGTTATCGCGGGCCTTCAGCCGGGTGCTGCAGCGTGGGCAATAGGATCGTCCGTTGACACTTTGGTTTCGTGGCATTCGCCATGCAACGACATTCAGAAAACTGCCGATCGACGATCCGATCCAAAACAACCAAGCCGCGATCGCGACGTCCATCAACCGAGTCAGATACAGATCCGCTGGGCTGTAATGCGAGGTGCCTCGCGATTGCAACCATGCCATGCCAAACACGTAAGCCGTAGCGATGCAAGCGAGCGTGATTGCCAAAACGAGGGCCCAAGGAATTGATCGTCGCCTACGTCCCACGTCGGGAACCTCAAACTATCAGGGGAAAACGGAAATCAGCAATGGGAAGCACTGAAATTGGAAATGGGTCTGCGCGTCTGGGATCCGCATGAATGTAGCCGAAGTCACTCCGCTTTGAACCGCGAACCCCCAGAAACCCAGCGAAGCGGTCGCCGGCGACGGGGGAAAGAGCCAAATTCAATGACCGTGGCGAGTTCGTGATGGAAAGTAATTGACCGCAACATGCTACGCTGCGTAAGCTTGAGTGGCTATCGCTACTTAGCAGGGCAGACTTGCCATCCGGTATGCGATTATCGCCCCACGTGGAGTCACTTTTGCATCGTTTGTGTTTTTCCAGGGCCGTGTCGGGTGGCAACACCCGGTCTTTTCCAATCGGCTTGCTCTGTCTGCTGCTGTCTCTTTCCATCGCTCAGGTGACGGCTCAGGATGTGCCACCGCTACAGTTGACCGCGCCGGGGGATGCGAATTCGCCCGGGGCTGTCGAACCGCCATCGGCCCGCCCGCAACCGGGCGATCGGCAATCGGGCGATCCCAGGTCAGCCCCCTCCGCACGTCCTGCGAATCCGACTCCTGTGGCAGCCGCTGCAACCGACCAAGTCGACGGGGTTTCGTCGCCCGATGTGAATGATCCATCCATGGCGACTGATTCCGTCACGGCCAACGGGCTTCCCGACCCGCAAGTGCCCAGCAAGAGCGATTTGGAAACGCGAATTCAACAGGTCACGGCGTCGGTCGATTTGGACGATTCGCTAAAGACGCAAATCATTGATCTGCTGAAAAAAGCGATTACGCGGATCGACGAATCCAAGGCCGCAGCCCAGCGAATCGAATTGTTGACCAAGCAATCAACCACGGTCGCCGACGATCTCAGTGCCGCCCAAACGCGTCTTGAAAAATTGGCCATGCGTCCGCTCAATGACGCCTTGAATTTTGACGAGATGCCGCTGAGCCAATTGCAAGTGATGCATCGTCAAGCCTTTGCGGATCTCGCCGTCTTGGATCAACAATTAAAGACGTTGAATGACCAAGTCGACTTCTGGGGCAAGCGGATGGCGGAGTTGCCCGGGCTGGTCGCGACGTCGCGGTCGGCCTTGGTGGAGGCCGAGAAACAGTTAAGTGAGATCGCCGAAGACGATTCCGATCCACTGCAATCGGCGCGTCGAATCTCGTTGCAGACAAAGATCCTGCAGCTCAAAAGTGACTTGGATTTGTTCGACACGGAAACTCGCGTGGCCGAAGACGCCCAGCGATTGCTGGCGCTTCAGCGCGATGCCACGGCGCGCGAACAGACGCTGAAACAAAAACAGGTCGAGGAATTGCAATCCGCCCTGGCCAAAGCGGAACAGGCCGAGGCGATGCAAAAGGCCAACCAAGCGGTCGAAGCGGTTCAGGCCGCAGACCAAGAAATCAAGGATGCCGCCGAGATCAACCTTGCCTTGGCCAATCGCAAAACGTCGCTATTGGAAGAGCTGGAAAAAACTCGCAAGCAGATCGTTGTCACTCGCGAAGAGTATCTTGCGCGTAGTGCTCAATTCACCGAGACGCGGGATCAAGCCGAAGCGGCTCAGTTTTCCGAAGAGATCGGGATGCTGCTTCGCAACGAGAAAAACGAGCTGCCCAGCACGTCGGCGTATCACCAGGAATCGCGAAAACGACGTGCGACGATCAGCGAGTTGACGGTCGAAATCCTGAAGTGGGAAAACGAGCGGCGGAAACTTTTGGACCTCGATGCCGCTGTGGATCGTTACATTGAAAATCACACAGGATTGGTCCCCATCGAGGATCGCGAGCATGTCGAGGATCAGCTGCGGCGTGTTTTTAACGATCGATTGACGCTCTATCGCGAGCTCACGGAAATTGCCCGTAAACGACTCAACCGGTTGAGCAATCTGGAAGTCGAGCAGCGGCGATTAGCGGATTTGATCGACGAACATGCGGCGTTTGTCGCCGAACATGTCTTGTGGGTGCCCAGCACCATGCCGATTTGGTACCGCGAGGGATTCTCGTGGCGTGAACCGTTGCTCGATGCGTTTGATCTGAAGCCCTGGAAGCACGGCTTGATGGTTCTCGCTCGCGATTTTCGCGACAAACCTCTTGCCACCGTGCCAATTTGGATTTTGATCGGTTGGTTGCTGTTTTCACGCGGCCGCATCAAACGCGAACTGAGCCGACTGGGGCACGAGGCATCACGCCCCAACGCGACACGCTTTGCACCGACCGCACATGCGGTATTGATGACGATGTTGATTGCCAGCCCCGCAGCACTGTTGGTGTTGTGGATCGCGTGGCGATTAGAAAGTGCCACGTTGATTGGCGAACCGCTGCATCTATTTGGAAAGGCTCTGTTTAGCGGCAGCATCTTGATGTACGTCATCGATTTCGTGCGTCATGTGTTTCGCACCGATGGGGTTGCCCAAGATCACTTTGGATGGGACCTCACTGCGACCGATGTGATTCGCCGTGGCTTGGTTTGGAGTGCCAGGATCATCGTCCCTTGCTCGGTGATCGTGATGTATACCGAGCTTCGCGGCGATGATTTGATGACGACCTCGATCGGGCGACTCACCTTTGCCATCGCAATGACCACCGGTGCCGTTATTTTGTGGAGTTGGCTTGGTCCACGTAGCACGATTATGGCTCAGATTCGTGCTGCGGCGGATTCTCCGTCCGCCAGGATCGGAGTCACGCTGGCGCCACTGTTGGCGCTGATCCCGTTGGTGTTATTGGCGGGATCGCTCGCAGGGTACCATTACGCGGCGGTCCAATTGTCGTGGCGAGTGGTGGTTTCGGTTGGAATCGTTTCCTTCTTGATCTTTGTTCGTGCCCTGTTGATGCGGTGGTTGTTGCTCACCTACCGGCGTGTTGCCATCGCACGCGCTCGAGAACGCCGTGAAGCGTTGGCACAAGTCAAGCAGGCGACTCCTGAAATGCCATCCGATGCGGTGGAAATGATCGAAAGTGCCGGACATGTCCAATTGTCGGACCTCAATCGTCAAGCTCAACGCTTCGTCAAATTAGTGCCGATTTTGCTCGGAGCAATCGGGCTGTATTTGACTTGGAGCGAGTTTTTTCCTGCACTTGGGGTCGTGCATCGTTATCCGCTGTGGTTAAACGTGCATCGGTCGGCCGAGTCGGATTCGGGGGCGGTATGGGTCACGCTTGGCGATTTGGTCATGGCGATTGTCGCGATCGCATTGACCGTGATCGCGTGTCGTAACGTCCCAGGGTTGATGGACATCACGCTGCTGCAACGGTTGCCGCTGGACGGAGGTGCTCGCTATGCCGCCAGTGCAATGTCACGCTACTTGATGATCTTGGTCGGTGCCTTGGCGGCGTTTCATTTTGTCGGCGTCAGCTGGTCCAGCGTGCAGTGGTTGGTCGCTGCGATGACGGTGGGGTTGGGCTTTGGTTTGCAAGAGATTTTTGCCAACTTCGTCTCCGGAATCATTTTACTATTCGAACGACCGGCGCGAGTCGGTGACACCGTGACGATCGGGGATGTGACCGGCACGGTCACGCGAATCCGCATCCGAGCGACAACCATCCTGGATTGGAACAACAAAGAGTTGGTGGTTCCTAACAAAGAATTTGTGACAGGCAATTTGGTCAACTGGACGCTCAGCAATGCTAGTTTGCGATTGGTGACGACCGTCGGCGTCGCGTATGGCAGCGATACTCGCTTGACCACAAAATTGCTTTACGAGGTGGCCAACAAAAATGCATCGGTCTTAGACGATCCGCCGCCGATGGTGATTTTTAACGAATTCGGGGACAGCACGCTGAATTTTGAGCTGCGAGTGTTCGTCGGCGGTGTGGCAAGTTATCGCCGCATCAAACACGAGCTGCACCTCGCGATTGATGATGCCTTTCGCGAAAACAAGATCGAAATTGCTTTTCCGCAACGAGATTTGCATGTGCGTTCGATCGACGGGATCAGTGCAGCGATGTTGGGCGGCAAACCGAGTTCGGACCTTCCCAGCTAAGCTTGCCTCGCTTGAACAATGAACTCGGTTCCCGGTCGATCGTGGCCGGACGACTGATTGGTTTGTTTTCGAAAATGTGGTCATCGCATGTTGATTCCCGAGATTCGTCACAGCGATGCCAACACGCATCCACTGCGTCCCGATGGCGATTATGTGCTGTATTGGATGATCGCGTTTCGGCGAACTCGATATAACTTTGCGCTGCAGCACGCAGTCGATCGAGCAAAGGAGTTTAACAAGCCGTTAGTGGTCTTTGAGCCGCTTCGCACTCGCTATCGATGGGCGAGCGACCGACTGCACCGGTTCGTGATCGAGGGGATGCGGGACAATGCCGCCGCGTTAGCCAAGAAATCGGCGACCTACTACCCGTACGTTGAACCCAAACCAGGAGTGGGAAGTCCGCTGCTGCACACGTTGGCAAAAAAAGCGTGCACGGTTGTCACGGACGAATACCCATGCTTTTTTTTACCGGACATGATCAAGGCGGTGAAAGATCGTATTCCGGCACGGCTGGAATTGATCGACAGCAATGGCATGATGCCGCTGCGGTTGCCCGACCGCACTTTCACCGTGGCTCACAGTTATCGCCGCTGGATGCAGAAAAATATCCTTGATGTGTTGTTGGAAGTGCCCAAACCCGATCCGCTATCAAGGGTCACGCTTCCGAAGCTCGAATCGCTGCCTGAGGCGATCACCCGTCGCTGGCCTCCGGCGGACATCGACGCATTACTTTCACCCGGCGGGCTCGACAAAATCCCGATCGACCATGACGTTCGACCGAGTCCGACGGTAAGCGGCGGGGCCAAGGCAGCTCAGGCTCGCTTGGCTGCGTTTATTAAAAACGATCTGTCTCGTTACGCCGATGATCGCAATCATCCTGATGAAAATGCGACAACAGGGCTCAGTCCCCATTTGCATTTTGGGCACATCGCGGCCCACGAGATCGTGGATCGAATCTTGGATCATGAAGATTGGACGCCCAACCAAGCGTCCGAACCCAAGGGAAAAAACCATGGATTTTGGAACACCAGCGAGTCGGCTGAGGCGTTGTTGGACCAGCTGATCACGTGGCGTGAGATGAGTTTTAACCGCACGTTTCGCGACAGTGAGGTCTACGATCACTTTGACACCCTGCCTGATTGGGCGATCGAAACGCTGCGAAAGCACCAGAGCGATCCTCGCGACGAGGTGTATACGTTGAAACAGCTCGAAGCCGCGAAAACCGCCGATCCGCTTTGGAATGCTGCCCAGCGTGAACTCGTTCGCACCGGCGTGATGCACAACTACATGCGAATGTTGTGGGGAAAAAATATCTTGCGGTGGACCGAATCGCCCCAAGAGGCGTTGCGGATCATGATCGAGCTTAACAATAAATATGGGCTCGATGGACGGGATCCCAATTCGTACAGCGGCATTTTCTGGACACTTGGCCGGTTTGACCGAGCGTGGGGGCCGGAGCGTCCCATTTTTGGAAAGGTGCGGTACATGACCAGTGATAGCACTCGCCGTAAATTGAGGCTCGATCACTATTTAGAGCAATTTGGTCCCGATTCGGGTGCGTGATCCCGCAGCCGGCTTTGCAGGTGTGCTGTTTTCGCGCCGATCGCCATCGCCGCGGTGGGTTGATGGCGGCGATCATTGGCTTTTCGCGGCTCGCCGCCTATTTGGGGGGCGAGGGCATGAAAACGAAGGATTCTTGTGGATTCCAGTTCCCGAAGATTACTTCAATCCGACGACGTCAGGCTGCCGATTGTTTCCCAGATGGCAGCTTTGCCGGGAAATCATCGTAATTCAGCGGGAAACTAGAACGAAAGGCCTTGCCGTTAACCGCCTTGCCCGATAAATTCCTCGATTCTCGCCAGCCACCGGGGCAACCCGTACGTAGGCGGCTCAACCTCAAAACACCCTTTAGCTCTCGATAAATAAAGTCAATCTCGTGGTTGCTCAACGAACATACATGGCCAAGTCTGGCGAAGTTGATAAGCAGTGGCACATCGTCGATGCATCCGATGAAGTTCTCGGTCGGTTGGCGAGCGATATCGCCGTCGTGCTGATGGGGAAACATCGCCCTGAATACACTCCGCACGTCGATTGCGGCGATTTTGTGATCGTCACCAACGCCGACAAAGTGGCCATGACCGGCCGCAAAATGGACGTTCGCCACTACACTTGGTACACCGGGCATCCTGGATTGCGTTTGGAAAGCTACAGCGATCGTCAGCAACGCAAACCCGAAGATTTGATCTTCCACGCGGTCCGACGCATGTTGCCTAAGAACAAATTGGCAACCCAAATGCTCAAGAAATTGAAGATTTACGCGGGTCCTGAGCACCCACACACGGCACAGCAGCCAGTCGTTTTGCAGCGAGTTGGCAAAAAGGCCAGTAGCGATAAATAAATCTGGTAGAGTTTGCTCTGCTGGTTACCCCTATTTAATGCGTGACGGATTTTCCGCACGTGCTGTTAATCCATCTGAAAAAAATTAAACACCAGACTGATATTTATGGTCGCTGTAAAAAAGGACAAAATCAACGGTGATGCCCTCGGTACGGGACGTCGTAAAAGCAGTGTCGCTCGCGTGCGAGTTCGTGCTGGAAGCGGCAAGATCGTCGTGAATTCGAAGCCGATGGGTGAGTATTTTGTTAACGCTCAAGACCAAGCCAGCATCACGCAAACGCTCGATGCGGTTGGTTTGAACGAACAAGTCGACGTGCTTGTCCGTGTCAGCGGCGGCGGCATGACGGGCCAAAGCGGTGCGGTACGCATGGGATTGGCTCGTGCCTTGGTTAGCTACGATGAATCGCTTCATGAGCCGCTTCGCGATGGCAGCTACCTGACCCGCGATTCGCGTATGAAAGAGCGAAAGAAGCCAGGTCTTCGTGGTGCTCGCCGGGGTGTCCAGTTCAGCAAGCGTTAATCGCTTCTCTTTTTCGAAAGAGAACTGTGGCACAAAATATGCATTCCCGTTTATTGGGATATCACTTTCCCGCCATCTTGGCGGGTTAGTTTGTTCTCTGTTGATGGTTCTTTCGGGAATGATGGTCGTTCGTAATCGCGGTGCGGTGGCGGATTGACGAGTTTGCTGAAGGAACCAATGCCACTTTCTGCTGTTTAAATTCCAGCGAATTACCCTCAAACGAAACAGGTTTTGTCACTTGGCAAAGAAAGAAGAGGCCTTCGAAGTCGAAGGTACTGTAACCCAAGCACTCGCCAATACTCGTTTCCGTGTCCAATTGGAGACCGGTAGCGAAGTGATGGCTCATGTTGCGGGCCGTATGCGTAAACACTTCATCCGTATTGTTCCGGGTGATAAGGTGCGAGTTGAATTGTCGCCTTACGATCTGACCAAGGGTCGAATCATCTTCCGAGAACGATAGCGTTCGCATCCGCTGGCCCTCAATCTCTCTGGGCACCTTTTTCGGCCAGCGATTCTTGTGTCCTTGCGCTCGGCTGCTAATGCGCTGCCGCCTGCCTCTCCGGTTTTCAGGCAGTTTTGTGAGAGCGTTCTCCCTGCTGAGATTGGTCGCCGTAACACGGCGAGTCGTCGCTCTCTCTCCACCCTTTCGGTTTGACGTTGCCCCCTGCCCGTTGACCCCTGCCCGTTGACCCCTGCTCGTTGGCCGATGGATCGCTCGCGGTGTGTCTTGGCGATGTGGCTGATGCCAGGGTTTTTCCGATGGGTTGTTGCATTCTTGGGCTTCGGTGAAACTATTGCGGTTCAGTGTGGGTAACTTAGATAGAGACTCCGGATTAGCTTGCGATCCGTTCTTTGGATTGCCCTCCCAGAGAGGTCCGGATAAAAAGATTTCTGAAACACTTGGTTCGAATTCCCTAAGGATGGTTTGAAAATGTCTTTCCGTTGTTCCGTTACGGTCAACCGACTTTTTGCAGTCGTTGCTTTTGCAGCGTCAACGCTGTTTGCTAGTTCAAATTCACTCGTTCACGCTCAAGGCACGGCACCCGCAGCCGAAGGCGGCACGGTCGTCACGGATGCCACCGAGCCTGTCGTGGTTGTCACGCTCGGTTCGGTCAACAAGTTGATGCAAGACATCAATTACTTGACCGGCGTGGTGGGCCAACCTCAATACGGCGGCATTTTTCAAATGATGGCCGGCACGTTCACCCAAGGGGTGGATCTGAATCAACCGATTGGCATCATCGTTCCGCTTGTCAACGGAACGCCCGAGCCGATCGCGTTGTTGCCAACCGCCGACGTTCGAACGGTCCTGAAGCGTTTGGAGGCTCAAACCGGGCCCGCGGATGAACTCGATGACGGCACGCTCGTGATCGCCGTCGGTGCGAATACCGTCTACATCCGCCAAGTGGGCACGTGGGCCGCGATCGCTCGCAACCGCGACTTGCTATCGCTGGCACCGACCGACCCTGCATCGTTGTTCGAAGGAATGGGTAATGACTATGACGTTGCGATCCGGCTGAGAATGCAATTGGTGCCGACCGAGACTCGTAACATGCTTGTTGCCCAGCTTCGCCAAGGGTTCGAGCAAGCGATTTCCAAGCAAGACCAAGCGGATGCCGAAGGCACCAAGGCGATGGCCGAAAGTTCGATCAAGCAGATCGAGCAATTGATCCAAGATACCGACGAGCTCAAGATCGGCTGGAATATCGATCAAGCGGGCAAGCAGTTGATGTTCGAAGGATCATTCACAGCGGTTGCGGGTAGTGAGTTGGCTGCGATGTACGGTGGTCAACAAGCGATTCCCTCGCAGTTTGCTTCGGTGATTCGTGACGATGCGGCTGCCTACTATCACACGGCCATGTCGATCGGTCCTCAAGCGGTTGAGCAGGTCAGTGCAAGTCTCGAGAATGCAACCGGAGCGATTCGTGCGGCGCTGAATCAGTCGGATGATTTGTCGGATGCTCAGCGTGCGGATGTCGAGGCCTTGGTGCAGCGCATCATTGATCTAGCCAGCCGTTCGGTGAAAGAAGGCAAGGCTGATGTGGGCGCCCTGTTGTTGGCAAACCAGAATGATTTTCAGTTTGTGTTTGGCAGTTTCGTTGCAGATGGCAACGAAGCCGCGCAGATTGTCAAAGACTTGGCGGCCAAAATCCAAAATGAACCCAAGGCTCCGAAGTTTTCGTTTGATTTGAGCACCTACAAGGGTGTTACCATGCACCTGATCGAAGCCGATGTGCCGCAAGACGAAGACGAACTGCAGAAAATGTTCGGCCCCAAATTGCGAGTCCACGTTGGAACCGGAGCCAAGTCAGTATTTGTTGCTGTGGGCAAGGACAGCGAATCGTTGATGAAGAAACTGATTGATTCGGGCGATAGTGATCAAGGTGGTGTGCGTCCAGTAGGTCAATTCCGCGTCAAATTGCTGCCGATTTTGCAATATGCTCAATCCATTGAAACGAATGAAGTGATCGCTGCGATGATCGACACGCTCTCGCGAGCAAGTGATGGTGGCGACGTGATGGTCGTACAGAAATCAATCGTCAATGGTCAAGAATCGCGGATGATGATCAGCGAAGGTGTGTTGCAAGCGATCGGGTCTGCAGTGCGTCAAGTTCAGCAGCAGAAGATGCAGAACAACGGCAACTTCTAATTCGTGACCGCGTGTCACCGATATTTGTAGGTCGGCCTCTTAGGAGGCCGACTTTTTTATTGTCTGAATAATCCACTGAGTTTTGTATTCCACTGAGTTTTTGTTCAATGAAATATCCAAACAAACATGTGGTCCTTGGCGGCTTTGTTTTTGCATTGGTCGCTGCGGTGTTGTTGTTTAGTACGGTGCCTAGTTCGGGGCGAGGAAGTTCCCAGCGGGTGTTGCCGACGGACCTTTCGAATTCCGAATCGCAAACCGACGACGATCTGCAGACGCCGAAAACTCGTCCATCGTCGCTTGAGGAAGTGCTGCAAATTGCAACGCGAGCGCGAGCGGAAATGGCTCGTTCGCTGCACAGCTATACCGCCCGTTTCGTCAAGCAAGAAGTGGATCATAGCGGGTTGCTTGGCGAGCAGACGGAAATGCTGCTGAAGGTCCAAACGCGATTTCGCAATGGCGACGAGTCGGCAGGCAAACGTGTCTATCTGCGATTTCTCGCACCTGAGTCGGTCAAAGGTCGCGAGGTGATCTGGGCCGAGGATTTGCATGACGGAAAACTGCTTGTCCACGAAGCAGGATTGCTGGGGATGGCTCCCATTCCACCGCTGGACCCGAACGGATTTTTGGCAATGCGAGGCCAGCGTTATCCGATCTCGCAAATTGGTATCGTGCGTCTGGTGGAAAAGTTGATTGAGCGGGGGCAAGAAGATTTAGGCAACCCTGATATCGACGTCACGATCACGCAGGACTTTTTGTTTGACGATATTTCGGCGGACCTGATCCAGGTCAAGCGAGCCAAGCCGTCTGGTAAAGAGGGTGATTTTTCGCTCGCGGAAATCGTGATCGATCCAACGCGGCAATTGATTGTCCGCTACCGAAGTTTTGGTTGGCCTGAATCCAGCGAAGAGGTTGCTCCGCTGCAAGAGTCCTACACTTATCACGATATCCAAACCAACGTGGATCTGACGGAATTGGATTTCGATCCAAAGAATCCCGAATATGGATACCCTTAAAGTTTGGTGGTTGCTGGATTGTGTAGGAATTTGGCAAGCATTTGTCGTAGCGTCTCGTACTCGATTGGCTTGCTAAGGTATTCGTCCATTCCTGCTTGCAGACAACGCTCGCGATCTCCTTTCAATGCGTTGGCGGTCAAGGCAATGATTGGCAGGCGGTGAGATTGTCCGGCATGGCGTTCGCGACGACGGATTTCGCGGCTCGCCGTAAAGCCGTCCATTTCGGGCATTTGGCAATCCATCAATACAACGTCGTAGTGATGTTTGCTGATCATCGAGACGGCTTCGTCACCATTTTGCGCGATGTCATAGCTGCAGCCTGCATGCTTTAGCAGTTCGCACACGTACAACTGATTGATGCAATTGTCCTCGGCGACTAACACGTGCCCCGTGAAGGAGGATGTCGGCGTTTGGGAAGCTTCATTTCCGTTGGATTCAGCCGAAGGGGCCGGAGCCGATTTGTGGATTCCCGCGGCCAGGGCATCAAACAAAGCACTCGGCCGGACTGGATCCAATAGCATCGTTTGCACCCCAGCTTTTCTCAGCTGCTCGAGCGTTGCGTCATCGAAGTTCGCGCCCATGCCAATCAGCGGCAGGCGGCACTGCGTCGCAAATTCTTTGATGGTCACGTAGGGATTGCCTTCAACGCCACGGCAATCCAGCAAGACTTGTGAAAACGGAGTGCCATGTTTGTCGGCTTTGTGGATCGCTCGCAACGCTTCGGCAAGTGAGTCAACCAGTTCGAAGGGGCAGCCCCACGCTCTTAAACTGTCGTAGATTTGTTTACGTTCGCTCTCGTTCGTATCCACCGAAACCACGCAAATCCCCGCCAGGATCCTACGTCGTGCTTCTAGCGTCGGTTCCTCTGCGGTAAGTTCTAGATCCAATTCGACCCAGAACGTCGATCCGACTCCCGCCTGGCTTTCCACGCCGACCTCGCCGCCCATAAATTCGGCGAGTTGTTTACAGATGGATAGCCCCAATCCAGTGCCACCAAATTCGCGTGACGCGGATGGGTCGACTTGCGAGAACGGTTTAAACAAACGATCGCGTCTGTCGGCAAGGATGCCGATACCAGTGTCTTCGACAGAGAAGCGGACTCGCATCCGTTGCGGTTTTCGTTCGATGCATTCGGTCCGTAGGATAATACGTCCGGATTTCGTGAACTTCACCGCATTGCCGACAAGGTTGACAAGGATTTGTTGCAAGCGATTTCCGTCACAGCGGGCTTTCACGCAGGCACGTGGATCGATATGGCATAGCAGGGGCACGCCCTTCTGTTGGGCGCTGAGCGAAAACATGCCGACGATGGAATAGGTAAGCGATTCAATGTCATGTTCTTGGATATCGAGCTCGATCTTTCCCGCTTCGATTTTGGATAGGTCCAAGATGTCGTTGATTTGTTGCAACAGCGATTGACCACAGGTGTGCGCCGCATCTACATATTTGCGTTGTTGTTCCGACAATTTGGTCTGCATCAACAATTCGTTCATCCCCAAAATGCCATTCAGCGGGGTGCGTAACTCGTGGCTCATCGATGCCAAAAAGTCGCTCTTGGCTTGATTGGCAAGTTCGGCCGCATCTCGGGCTTGGACCGCATGGTCAATCGTATGTAGCGATTCCTTGAGCGTCTTTTGGCTACGCCGCAATGATTCGCTGGCGAGTTGTTTCGAACGAATAGCGCGGGTCGAAAAGAGAGAGACCGCAAGGAGGGTTGCCGTCGCGAAAGCAAACACGAGGCGTAGATGAAGGATGATTTCGGCGTATTCGGCGTCAGAAATCTCGGATGCGACGAGGATAAACTTTTCCTCTGCGATGACGGCGTCAGTGTTCGATTCGTCGGCGATACTCTCCTTTATCCCCACTTTTCGCCAAGTCAGGGAACCGGTTGAGGTTCGCGATTGGCCTCGGTCATTCGTTTGGATTTGACGCCATAGCTCTGGCTCCGTTTGGCTCAGTGGCTGTATCTTTCGCTCTGGGAATAGGAATCCCCATTCCTGTTTGGGCTCGGCTGCTTTCAGCCAGTAGCCCTCTTCATTGATGATCCGCAAGCGGTGCTGCATCTTGGGACGCATTTCTTTGAGGTGTGCGAGCATATTGGCGCCGAGATAGTTAATCACGTAAACGCCGTTCCGCTGTCCTGTTTCATCGAATACTGGCATCGCAAACCGTAGCACTTCGCGAAATGGGCGTTCGATCTGGCCATGTTCAACGTTCAAATCCAATGCGGAAAGGTAGAGTTCTCCTTGTGCGAGTCGGTTTGCTTTTTGGAAATAGAGGCGATCCGATTTGTCTTGAAGCTTCTCTGTCGCGACGACCTGTCCTGGCTGATTGACACGCATCACCTCGTGACCCTGTGAATTCAAATAGCGTATCTGGTCGTATTCTGGTTTGAGCCGGCTGAAGACGACGGCTTGCTGAATCGCTCGCTCGAGTGCAGCAGGACGGCCGGTGGTCACGTAAGAAATCAAGCTGCCATCATTGACCAACAGACGCAGGTTATCAGCCACCGGATGCAAGCTGGATTGGATGTGCTGAGCAAATGTATCGATGCGGCTGCGTTCTTCGTTCAGCAGAGCGACTTCGAGATGTTTCGCCTCTCGTAGATAAAACATCCCGCAGCCGATCAAAACAATGCTGCCGATTAGCGAGTAGGACAGCAGCGAATCGATACGATTGGGGGCCGGTCGATGCGTCGTTTCTCTGTGCATAAAGCAATCCTCATGTCCCATCCGACCGATTTGATTTTGGCGGGGTCTCAGGACTTCCCTATCAGAAATCGCTAGGCGAATCCGAGGCTAGTCGCGAGTGTTGTAGGTTTTGGTGGTAAGCAAACGAGGGGCGAGTTTCTTGTGTGGCGGCGATCCCCGTATTGGGGTTCTCTTAGCTGGGCAAGCAACACAGACGCATCGGCGTTGTCGTCGCCGAAGACGGTTGCATTCATCGAATGATCACGTGGTTATTGTGTCGCCGGTGCGTAGGGGGCGAGGCGGTTTAGGGACAATGATTGCAAGGGCAGCGGTGGGGACAGGGTCAGCGGCGATGGTGGTGTGACGCAGGGTCGTGCCAACCCCTGATGTGTGGGACCCTAGCATAAGAATGTCATGGCGTTTGGACAACTTCAACTCCACGCATCTGTGTGGTTACTCTATACAATTGAGATCCTAGGGCGGCTTTGGACATTCAAATACCAGCATATCAGCATTTCGAAAAACGAGACCGACGTCGCAGTGAGTGTACATCCAAACCGGGGATGCGATTGCAAAGGGTTGAGTGGGGAGACATGGGCAAACAGCGGGCCAGTGCGATAAAAAACGTGGAGCGGTTAACGCAACTCCTGTTGTCACAATTGTTTGCGTCAAACCTACCAGGGAATTAGCGTTCTCCCCCTCCTCTTTCCCGATCGGTGCCACCCACCTTCTCCGCTCCCAATCATCCAAAATCGGTGCCAGGCACCTAAATTTAGGTGCCTGGCACCGAAAATTTGACAGGTTTTCAATTTCCGCTCTAATCACGGTAGCCCTATCACATCCCTCGAGCCTGCGGAGGTGACCTGATGCCGCGGCCACCACGAGCTGAACAATTCAGCCCCGATGAAGTTTGTATCGTCCACGTGACACAGCGCTGTGTCCGCCGCGCCTTCCTGGCCGGCGTCGATGCGGTCACCGGCAAGGACTACGCTTGTCGTCGAGAGTGGATCCGCAGGCGTATGGAATCGCTAGCATCTGTCTTTTCCATTGACATACTATCCTATTCCATCATGAGCAGTCACGTTCATGTGATTCTCCGCAATCGGCCCGATGTCTTGGCCA